>CAJONT010000137.1 GCA_905235975.1 uncultured Prevotella sp. | reverse complement strand
CCTTATAACGAAGAACAGCGTGCACCACGGTGCGCGCTGTTCACATGTAAGTGTGTTACCACTCTCTCAAAATATCCCTCCTAACAATCCTTACCCTTCTCTCGATCTTTTACACTACTGAGATCAATCCTTAGGTCTTTTGCAAATATATGGTTTTTGACACGAAAATCCCATATTTTTGTTGTGTAAAATTATTTAAATGTACCAATTATTGACTTATATCAATTGGCCTTATTTTCCAACCACACAAAAAAGAACATTTCCGGACGGAAAAAGGACATAAGGTGGGTTCTATTCATTCTGAAAGTTACGAATACAAAAAAATATGCGCAAAAACGAAAAAAAAATAAGAAGAATCGGCAAATAACAAAAAAATAATGTTATCTTTGAAGCACCTTAATATCAACCTACGTCTCACGGCTTGCGTGTAAGAAAAAAAACACGACAGCACCTAAAAACGACAAATCAAAAAAAGCCCTATTTGGGAAACATTATTAACTAAACTTATATACTATGACCCCACTCATGATTGTAGAGCTCCTTGTGGTGCTCTTTGCCCTTTGGGTAGGTTCGCGCTACGGCAGTCTGGCATTAGGAGCCATCTCCGGTATCGGTCTGGCCATCCTGGTGTTCGGATTTCAGATGAAGCCCGGTTCGCCCCCTACCGACGTGATTTACATCATCATCGCCGCCGTGACCTGCGCCGGCGTGCTTCAAGCCTCTGGCGGTATGGACTGGCTGATACAGATAGCCGAGCGTATGCTGCGCAAGCATCCCGACCGCATCACCTTCCTTGCCCCCCTCTGCACCTTCTTCCTTACCGTGCTGGTAGGTACCGGCCATGTGGTGTACACGCTGATGCCCATTATCTGCGACATAGCGCTGAAGAAAGGCATCCGTCCTGAACGTCCTTGCGGTGTGGCGAGCATCGCCTCACAGGTAGGTATCACCTGTTCGCCCATTGCCGCCGCCGTGGTATCGTTTGTGGCGATATCAGGCGCCAATGGTTTCGACATCACGATTCCCCAGGTACTTGCGGTGACCATTCCCGCCTGTCTCTGCGGACTGATGGCAGCTGCCGCCGTGTCGTTCCGTCGCGGCAAGGACCTTGACAAGGATCCTGAGTTCCAGGCCAAGTTGAAAGATCCCATCCAGTATGCGTACATCTACGGCAACAGTGCCACGACCCTTGACAAGAAGATTGCTCCTGAGTCGAAGCGTGCCGTTTATATTTTCTTTGCCGCCCTTTTGGTGATTGTGACCTTCAGCATTGCGTCTGTCTTCAAGGTGAACCTGCTGCCCAGCTTCCCCACTACGGTAAGTGAGAGCAACGTGCAGAGTGTGAAGTTCACCGCCACGAGCATAGACACGACGCGCGTGGTGAGCATGGTGGAGGCCGGCGAGGAGGTGCACAAGCAAGAAACGGTGACCGTGCCCCTGACGCCACCTGCCGAGATAGACATCAAGACGGATAAGTTGACAAAGGCCGGTGTGGTGATTGAGAATGCGACGAAGAAGCAAGAAAAGCCCTTGGCGATGAACCTTGTGATACAGATTGTGATGATCAGTGCGGCTGCCCTGATGATAATCTTCTGCAAGGCGAGTCCGAAGAAGGCCGTTGCGGGTGCGGTATGGCAGAGCGGCATGGTGGCCGTTGTGGCCATTTACGGCATTGCGTGGTTGGCGAACACCTATTTCGACAACTACACAGAAGAGATGAAGCTGATGCTAAAAGACTTGGTGACGGCCTATCCCTGGGCCATTGCCTTTGCCTTCTTCATGGTGTCGGTACTCATCAATTCACAGGGCGCCGTGGTGGTGACGATGCTTCCCCTTGCCTACTCGCTCGGCATTCCCGGTCCGGTGCTTTTGGGTGTGCTTCCCAGCGTCTACGGCTATTTCTTCATCCCCAACTATCCTTCGGACATTGCGACGGTGAACTTCGACCGTTCGGGCACGACGGTGATAGGCAAATACCTGCTGAACCACAGTTTCATGCGGCCTGGTATGACGTGCGTGATAGTGAGCACGCTTGTGGCCTATGCCATTAGTTCCATCTTCTACTAAAGGTATAAGAGGATGTGTCAAGATGAAGTGAACCCCAGAAGTATTCTTTCTAACTTCTGGGGTTCACTTTAACGTTCCCTTACCCTATCTTATCTTGGGAGTGCCTGGCGGGGTGCTTTTTGGGGGAGTGGAAGGTGGGGGACGGCGCGGGAAAACCGCGCCGCACACTAAGGGAGGTGGGGTGGTTTTTGGGGAGGAGTCGCCCTTCAGACGAGAAATCTTACTCAATTCAAATCTTACAAATCTTGCTTTTGCCCTGTCGGGGCGGGGGTGGCGCAACACATATACCCAGGGCGTTGCCCTGGGCTAAGGGTGTTTTGGCCTTTCAGGCCGTTTGCACATCACGGTCAATAAAACAAGTAAATCGGGAGTTTTACCTATGTGGGCTCAACGCAGTTTGAGTTTTTCGCCTTTGCGTAAGGTGTGGTCGGGTGAGAGTTTGTTCATTTTGTAGAGGGACTTGAGCCTGATGCCATACATCTGTGCGATGGCATACATGCTGTCGCCAGCCTTCACCACATGCGGTTGTTTTTTATACTCCTTCGGAGCTTTCTTCTGTTTTTTCTTCAGGTACACCACTTCCCCTTCGACGAGTTTGGTTTTGCGCGGTTGCTCGTTGTACTTTGCCAGTTTGCGGGCGCTGATGCCCACCTCTTTTGCAATGATGTCGTAGGTATCGCCCTTTCTTGCCCTGAGATAATAGTTCTTGTTGAAGCGGTATATGGGATGCAGCAGGTCTTCTTGGTTGGCAGCATGGTCGTTCGCATGCTGCGCCATGAAATGGTCGTACGACTTGGCCTTGTCATACTGGTAAAGTTCATAGGTCTGAATGATGCCGATGAGATTCTGTGCATATTTCGGGTTGGTGGCATAGCCGCATTCCTTCAGTCCTCTCGCCCACCCTTCGTAGTCGGTGATGCTCAGTTGGAAGAGTTTTTTGTATCTGTCTCTTTCCAGGAATTTGCTGTGGTCTTCGTAGCTTTCCCGCACGCTGTTGTAGACCCTAAAGCACTCCCCGTTCAAGTCATCGTCATGATTCATGGTCTTTCCTGTCCATCCATTGCATTTGATGCCGAAGTGGTTGTTTCCCTTTCTGGCCAAGTCGCTTGCCCCAGCCGCACTCTCGAGGAGTCCCTGTGCGAGGGTGATACTGGCCGGTATCTTATGATTCAGCATCTGCTCAATGGCGAGGTCCTTGTACTGTTCGATATAGTCGACGTAGTTTTGGTGGCGTTTGTACTGTTGAGCATGTGCGGAGAGCACACAAAGAGCAAGCACGATGCCGATGATAAGGCGTTTTGTCGTCAGCATGCTGAAAAAAGGAGACAATGGTTTAAGAAAATTCATGAAAATCCCTAATTTGTTGCAAAAATAGCAATAAAAAAGGAGAAAAATGCGAGTATGATGTACTTAATTTATAAATTTGCCACAATTATTCATGTATAACATAAAAATCAAAGCACAATGAGAAAAATAATGTTGGTTATTGCCGCCGCTATGGTGGCCACAACGGGCTTAAAGGCTCAAGACAATGGATATGAAAACAAACACGAGGTGGCCATCAGTATAGGTATTGGCAGCAACTCAAAAATAATTGACGGATTGGAGAATGCCATCACCACCATAATGGCAGGTGTCAAATATGGCGACGAGCATTATGTGGGTCCTTTTTCTGTCGAGTATTTTTACAAAGCAAAACCATGGCTCGGCGTGGGTGGCATCTTGGCCTACGGCAAGAACACGCAAGATTTATATTTTTTCACTGATGATGACAAAGCGGCTGGAAAAATCAAGAACAATTATTTTACGGTCATGCCGTCAGTGAAGTTCGACTGGCTGAGGAAGAGCAATTTCGGTTTGTATTCAAAACTGGCTATCGGTGCTACCTACCGTAATGAGAAAGTAGACTATAACGAAAGCACATACGAAGACTTTGACGAGAGTGAATGGCATGTCAACTGGCAGATTTCCGCCATCGGTGTAGAGGTTGGCGGCAAGGCACTACGTGGTTTCGCTGAGCTTGGCACAGGTGAGCAGGGTATTCT
>CAJONT010000136.1 GCA_905235975.1 uncultured Prevotella sp. | reverse complement strand
GACACCGAGCGCGCCAGTTTGCAGGCGTCCTGCACTTTGTATTTAAAGTCTTGCTGCTGGTGCTCGCCCTCACTGATAAGACTTTGAAGATATTGACGGTCGTTCACGCATGCAAAATTACGAAATAATTGTGAAGGAAGGCTTGGATTTTCAAAATATTTTGTAAATTTGGAGAAAAGTTTTTGAAAGTTCCTTCATCGTTCCTTATCTCTGTTTATTGAATATAAGTCGCATCGTCTCCGGGTCGAGCGGCTGAATGGTGCGCCGCAGGGCCTGAACCGATGCCTTTGCCATCAGTGCGAGAATGATGAGTAGGAACTTTTTCATTTGCGCAACAGTTTGATGGTTTTCTTTCCTGCTTTCACGATATACACACCGCTTGGAAAGCAGGTAGCCCCCCATTCCGCCGCCAATGCAATTTTGCAGCGTCCATGCGTGATAAAATGCAAATTTATGCCGAAACATGGAGGTAATTGGGGAAAATTTAGTACTTTTGCAGCTTGAAACCAAAAAAGAGCAATGAAAAGTATTATAACAACCCTTGTTGCAGCGGTGCTGTTATGGCAGCCCTGCAACGCAAAACCGCAAAGTGACGTGAAGATTGGCAAACAGAATATAACCGTCAGCAACGGCCGCATGACGCCGGAAGCCCTCTGGGCCATGGGCCGCATTGGCGGCTATGCCGCCTCGCCCGACGGCAGCAAGGTGGTCTATCAGGTGGGCTATTACAGCGTGAAGCACAACAGGAGCCACCACGTGCTCTGCTGCATGAACGCCGACGGCAGCGGAAAGCAGTTGTTGACCAAGGGAGACAACAGCGAGACCGACGGCGCCTGGCTTGACAGCGAGACCATCGCATTCCTCACCGACGGCGAAATATGGACAATGAAGACCGACGGCTCCGGCCGCCAGCAGATAAGCAAGACGGGCGGAAAGGTGGAAGGATTCAAACTTTCGCCAGACGGCAAAAAGGCAATCATACTGAAATCCATCCCCTTCCACGAGGTGATTAAGGAAAATCCGCAAGACCTGCCCCTGGCCACCGGACGGCTCGTGACCGACCTGATGTACCGGCACTGGGACCACTATGTAGAGACCGTGCAACACCCCTTTGTGCTCGACCTGCAAAGCGGACGTATGACCGACATTCTGGAGGGCGAGCCCTACGAATGCCCCATGGAGCCCTTTGGCGGCGTTGAGCAGCTGGACTGGAGCACAGATTCAAGGCAGATAGCCTACACATGCCGCAAGAAGACGGGCACAGCCTACAGCATCAGCACCGACTCCGACATCTTCCTGTATGACCTGTCGACGGGCAAGACCCGCAACCTGTGCAAGCCCGAGGGTTATGTGGCACCCGTTTGCGACCCCTCGAAGACGCTGCGCAACCAAGCCGTGAACGCCCCCGACAACCTGAAGAACAACCCCGGCTACGACCAGAACCCGCAGTTCTCGCCCGACGGCAAGTACATCGCCTGGCTGAGCATGGAGCGCGACGGCTACGAATCGGACGTCAACCGCCTGTGCGTGTACGAACTGGCCACCGGCGACAAGCGCTACTTAGCCACCAGCTTCGACTCCAACGTGGACGACTTCTGCTGGAGCGACAACAAGAAAGACGCACTCTTCTACTTCATCGGCGTGTGGCATGCCACCGAGAACCTCTACTCCATCAACTGGAAGGGCGAGGTGAAGCAGCTGACGAGTTACACCGCCGACTTCGGTTCGCTGAAGATGCTGGGCGACGGCAAGCGCATCGTGGCCGAGCGCCACAGCTATATGGAGAGCGCCGACCTCTACCTCCTGACCCCCAACAGCAAGAACCCTGCCAAGACCACCATCCAGCAGGTGACGTTTGAGAACAAGCACATCTTCGACCAGTTGGCCAAGGGCAGCGTGGAACAGCGCTGGGTGACCACCACCGACGGCAAGCAGATGCTCTACTGGGTGATACAGCCTCCCCACTTCGACGCCACGAAGAAATACCCCACCCTCCTCTTCTGCGAGGGCGGTCCGCAGAGCCCCGTGTCGCAGTTCTGGAGCTACCGCTGGAACTTCATGATCATGGCCTCGCAGGGCTATGTGATTGTGGCGCCCAACCGCCACGGTCTGCCCGGTTTCGGCAAGGAGTGGTGCGAAGAAATCAGCGGCGACTGGACGGGACAGTGCATGCGCGACTATCTCACCGCGATAGACGATGCGTGTGCCAACCTGCCCTACGTAGACAAGGACCACCTCGGTGCCGTGGGTGCCAGCTTCGGCGGTTTCAGTGTGTACTACCTGGCCGGTCATCATGAGAAGCGCTTCAAGTGCTTCATCGCCCACGACGGCGCGTTCAACCTTGAGTCGATGTACACCGACACGGAAGAGGTGTTCTTCAGCAACTGGGAGTATGACGATGCCTACTGGAACAAGGACCGCACCGCCAACGCCTCGCGCACCTACGACAATTCGCCCCACCGCTTTGTGGACAAGTGGGACACCCCCATCCTGTGCATCCACGGCGAGAAGGACTACCGCATCGTCTACAACCAGGGCATGGGCGCCTTCAATTCCGCCCGTCTGCGCGGCATCCCCGCCGAGCTGCTCATCTTCCCCGACGAGAACCACTGGGTGCTGAAGCCCCAGAACGGCATCCTGTGGCAGCGCACCTATTTTAATTGGCTGGACCGCTGGCTGAAGCCATGAGAACCCCACCCCCATTATCCCGAAATCTATACATTATTTAATATATGACACAAGCAATTCAAAAGACACTGCGCGATTCAGCCGCCCTGCGGTGGACAGCGCTCCTGCTGCTGGCTCTTGCCATGTTCTGCAGCTACATTTTCATGGACATCCTGTCACCCATCAAAGACCTGATGGAGACCACCCGCGGTTGGGACTCCACGGCGTTCGGTACGATGCAGGGTTCGGAGGTGTTCCTCAACGTGTTCGTGTTCTTCCTCATCTTCGCCGGTATCATTCTCGACAAGATGGGTGTTCGTTTCACTGCTGTTCTCTCCGGCGCCGTGATGCTGACGGGCGCCATCATCAAGTGGTATGCCGTTTCGGAGAGTTTCATGGGCAGCGGCCTTGAGACCTGGTTTAATGAAAACCTGAACTACATTCCTGTTTTCGATGAACTGGGCGTGAGCCCCTTCTACCGTGGCATGCCCGCCTCGGCCAAGTTTGCCGCCTGCGGTTTCATGATTTTCGGCTGCGGCTGTGAGATGGCCGGCATTACGGTGAGCCGTGGTATCGTGAAATGGTTCAAGGGTCGTGAGATGGCACTGGCAATGGGTTCGGAGATGGCACTGGCCCGCTTGGGTGTGGCCACCTGTATGATTTTCTCGCCCTTCTTCGCCAAGCTGGGCGGCCAGGTGAGTGTATCGCGCTCTGTGGCCTTCGGTGTGGTGCTGATGTGCATCGCCCTGATTATGTTCATCGTCTACTTCTTCATGGACAAGAAACTCGACTCTCAGACCGGCGAGGCAGAGGAGAAAGACGACCCGTTCAAGATCAGCGACCTTGGCAAGATACTCACCGACAGCGGTTTCTGGTTGGTGGCCCTGCTCTGCGTGCTCTACTACTCCGCCATCTTCCCGTTCCAGAAGTATGCTGTGAACATGCTTCAGTGCAACCTTACGCTGACGCCTCCTGAGGCCGGCACATTCTGGTCGAGCAACGAGGTGACCATCGTGCAGTACGGCATCATGCTGATAGTGGCTATTGCCGGTTTTGCCAGCAACTTCCAGAAGGTGAAGAGTCGCAAGTATCTGCTTCTCACGCTGTCGATACTGTCGCTGATTGTGTATTGCTACATGGGTTACATGCGTCAGTCGGCAGAGTCGATATTCGCTGTGTTCCCACTGTTGGCCGTGCTCATCACGCCTATCTTAGGCAGTTATGTAGACCATAAGGGCAAGGCAGCCACCATGCTCGTGCTTGGTTCGCTGCTGCTGATAGCCTGCCACCTGACATTCGCCTTCGTGCTGCCTGCTTTCAAGGGCAATCCTGTGGGCGGCATCATCATTGCCTACGCCACGATTCTGGTGTTGGGTTCCTCATTCTCACTCGTGCCTGCATCGCTGTGGCCCAGCGTGCCGAAGTTGGTGGATGCCAAAGTGATAGGTTCTGCCTACGCGCTGATTTTCTGGATTCAGAACATCGGTCTGTGGCTGTTCCCGCTGCTCATCGGCAAGGTGTTGGACAAGACGAATCCCGGTGTGACGGATCCCACCCAGTTTGACTACACGGCTCCGCTCATCATGCTGGCCTGCCTCGGCGTGGCTGCCCTCGTGCTGGGCCTGGTACTGAAGGTAGTGGACAAGAAGAAGGGCATTGGACTGGAAGAGCCGAATATCAAGGAATAAATTTGTTACTGTCCAGTAATATCTCAAACAACGTCTCGAAGAGGCAACAAGGTTATAGCCCAGGGCGATGCCCTGGGCTATAAGTTTGATGGCCTTTCAGGCCGTTGGTGCATCGTGATGAATAGGAATTTCGTGATTGGGAGGAGATTCGCGAGACGGGTTGTTGAACTTCGGCGAAAATATCTTACTCTTTTCAAAATCTGACAAATATGTGAGTTTTTTGGGGGGAAGGTCAACGCCCCCTTGCCCCCTCTAATCTTAGAGGGGGAGCTGATATGCAGTGGGACAAGGGGTTATG
>CAJONT010000135.1 GCA_905235975.1 uncultured Prevotella sp. | reverse complement strand
GGCCCCGGTGGCGGCGGTCACGGCTGGTGATATATTTTGCAAATCATGTATGGCTGGAACGCTCACTACATAAATCTGTAAGAATGGGGATTTCTTTTATAAAATCTTCATGGCAGCGTGTGTGATTTGTTTTTTTTTATTATTTTTGCACGCGAATTAGTAAAAATGACGAAATGGATTATCTCGATAGAAACGAGTTTAATTTTGAACCCAGCCAGAAGGTGATAGACGCGATAAAGGAGTTCGACCCAAAGACACTGTGCTTCTATACGCGTATCTACGATGAAGGAAAGAAGAGTGTCGTGTCGGTGCGCTTGAGCGAAATTTACGGTGTGCCGGAGAATCAGGTGCTGTTGGCCTACGGAGGTGAGGATATCCTGAAAAACTCCATCCACTATTTCCTCATGAAAGGTGACAATAAGAAGATCCTTATTCCGGAGTTCTCGTGGTGGTACTACAACCGTGTGGCAAGCGAGTGTGGGGGTACATTCGAGATGTACCCTCTGCATGAGCAGGAAGACACGTTCGCCTATGATGTCAGCGAGGTGATAAACTTCACCAACCGGATACATCCGCGTATGCTGCTTCTGGCATCGCCCAACAACCCCACGGGCAATAGTCTGAGCAGTGAGGAGATAGGGCATATCATGGAAAACATCCCAAGCGACACCATGGTTCTGGTCGACGAGGCCTATGCCAGCTTTATCACCAACGACACGGACTACATAGCTCCCTTAGTGAACAGATACAGCAATCTGATTATCTCACGCACCTTGTCCAAGTTCTATGGACTCCCCGGACTGCGGGTTGGCTTCGGCTTCATCGGTCGGGGACACGACCAGTTCATCAGTTATGTCAACAAGTACCTGGGCTTCAACCGCTTCTCCGAGGCCGTGGCGCTGGCCGCTCTCGACAGCGATGAACATTATCGCCGCGTGGCCAATGACATGGATTGGGGACGGAATCTATATAAGCGCGAACTCGACAACCTGCCTGGATTCAAGGTGTATAAGTCGGTGGCTAACTTCATCCTGATTAAATATCCGGAAAAGATAAAAGACAGGCTGAAGGAGTCTCTGGCCGCACAGAACTACAAGATTAAGTTCATGACCGACAAGGGATTGGAGTCTTGCGTGCGCATTACGTTGGGACGCAAGGAACAGACACAGTTGGTGTGCGACACCATCCTGAAAGTCTTTCATGAAATGCAATAATACGCTACGGCTATGACAGGAGTGATTCTGGCAGCTGGTATGGCGAGGAGGTTGCGCCCCCTTACCGATACCCAGCCCAAGTGCCTGCTCACAGTGGGTGGAAAGACGTTGCTTGAACGTACTGTCAATGCGATGCTTCGTGTGGGCATCCGCGATTTCGTCGTGGTGACAGGATATAGGGAAGAGATGATACGTCATTTCCTCACCGAGCACTACTCGGCTGACGGTGCCGATGCTGTAAAGCCCTCTTTCCATTTTCTACACAATGCCGACTACGCGAACAACAACAATATCTATTCGCTTTGGATGTCGGGCGAGGTGGTGCGAGGAAAGTCGTTCCTGCTCATGGACAGCGACATCTTGTGCGACCCGGAGACGGTGGCACGCATCGCACGACAGGAAGGGTCGGCATTGGCCTTGAACTGCCACGAACTGGGCGAAGAGGAAATGAAAATCGTAGTCGACGCAGAAGGCCATATCACAGAGATAAGCAAGACCTGCCGTGTGGAGGATGCCGCAGGCGAGTCTGTGGGTATCGAGAAGATGTCTGCCGAATACTCCGAAGCGCTGTTCACCGAACTCGACCAGATGATATTACGCGAAGGGCTTGTCGACGTCTTCTACGAACAGGCCTTCGAACGGCTCATCCCGCAGGGGCATACCTTCCGTGTCATCGATACCACCGATTTGTTCTCCTACGAGCTTGATACGCCTGAAGACTACTATCAAGCACAGACATTATGGCCGCCTACGATGTAAACAAGCTTCACCAACGCATCCTGCGCATCCTGCTCGCTGTCGACAAGACCTGCCGTGAGCAGGGTTTGTCGTATTATATCTGGGCGGGCACCATGATTGGTGCCGTGCGTCACAAAGGCTTCATTCCCTGGGACGATGATATCGACATCGCCATGCCGAGGCCCGACTATGAGCAGTTTATTGCCCACTGGCGCGAGTGGATGCCGGAACCGTTCGAGTTTGTCTCTGCTGAGAACGACAGTCAGTACCCCCTGCCTTTCGGAAAGGTGCAGGATGCTTCGACCACACTCATAGAGCGTTTCCATCTGCATTATCTCGGGGGCATATACATCGATGTGTTCCCCGTCGACGGTGTTCCCGCCGGCAAGTTGCGCCGACGCCTTCACTTTGCACGCTATGAATATTGGAAGCGTGTGCTCTACCTCATCCATCGCGACCCCTACAAGCACGGCCACGGCCCATCGTCGTGGGTGCCCCTGTTGGTGCGCCGTCTCTATACCATGGAGGGGGTGCAGCGTCACATACGCCGTCTGCTTATGAAGTACGACTACGGGAAGTCGACATTGGTGGCCGACTACGACGATGGACTGCATGGTGTCATGCTGAAAACGGTACTGGGCACCCCCACACCCTACGACTTTGAGGATGTGCGGGTGATGGGTGTCGAACAGTATGATACCTATCTCTCACAGAAGTACGGCGACTACATGACCATTCCCGATGGCCAGCATCAGCGGCAGCACAATTTCCACTTGCTTGATTTCGACCGACCTTATAGGATGACTTCAACGGAAGCCTCACGATAAGTATTAAGGTGGGTTCTATTAATTCTGAAAATTTTGAAGGCAGTGTTCCATCGATTTCGTTTCGGTCGCTTTTTGCTTTTATTCGGTGC
>CAJONT010000134.1 GCA_905235975.1 uncultured Prevotella sp. | reverse complement strand
TTGCGCAAGTTCCTCCTTGGTTTGCGCAAGTTCCTCTTTGGATTCTAATAATTCTTTCTGATGCATGGCCAGGCTCTTGTCGCGGCGCACGCGATCCCAAAACATGTCGTAGCTTAACAACTGGTTGCGGCTATATGCCGACTCCTCCACCAACCGGAGAGCCTTGCTTATCTCGGGATTGTCGAGCAACTCCTGGGCAACCGTCTCGGTGCCCTTGTTTATCTCTGTCAGGAAACGAAGCCACAACACTTGCATCTTTTTCTCGCTGAAATTTTGCGGCTTAAACTTCGGCAGCTCCACGAAGATGATGTGCATGCCTTCTATCACCTTCTTTGTGTCCTTGTCGTGTACAAGGCGGTAATAATGATAGAAGTCCTCTATGTCGGGCTCGAAAATGGCATCGACGAGGTTGAGGGAATACACAGGCTGAAGTTTCTCGTATGGGTCGCCCTCATCCAACTGGCTCACATAAACTTTTGACGAGTTGAACAATACGCGCTGCTTGAAGTTGCTCGACCAATAGGTCTGCATCTCCACGATGAACTGTCGTTTGTCTTCCGCCTCGCAGCACACATCCACAATGCTGTCTTTGCCTTCTACGGTGCGGGGTACACGCTCCGGAGGCAAGTAAGTGATTTCCTTGATGGTGTGTCCCTCCTCCAAAGGCAACAGGGCGTTGAGCAGGCTTTTCACCAGATCTTTATGCTCGCCAAACACCTTCTTGAAGGTAAGGTCGGCCTTCGGGTCCAAATATCTTGCCATAGTGGTAATGTTTTATAAATCGTGTGTAAAATTACGATTTATTTTCGAGATAGGCATCATTCTGCATGATAATTTGCAGATTTCCCCAAAAATTCAGTCATTTGATTCGTTATTAATGATTTGGAGTCGCTTCGCGAGAAGTGTTGTTGAGCGTTAGAAAAAAAACTTACAAATCTATTCAAATCAAACAAAACTATTCTATCAAGTCCATTTGCAGTTATTTATGAGATTTTTGCAGTGGGTGCTCAACAACACGTCTCGCCATAAGCGACTGCTATTTCCCAATTCCGCGATTTGCTGTTAATTATTACTAATTAAAGAAGAAAGGCGCTTTATTTAACAAATAAACACTAATTTTGCATTTTAAATTACAAAAAGCAGGAAAACGACCGATTTACACTTATATATGAAACTCTACACACTACTTCTGATGCTTCTTGTGGCGGTCACGGGAAAGGCAGAGAGCCGGCAATGGTGGGGCTATATGAATCAGAACGACAGTCGGACGGGCTTGGGCGTGCAGGCTATCGACACCTATCACTGCGCCGTTTTCATCCCCGGCGACCACCTCATAGCCGGCGGCAAGACGATACAAGCCATCCGTTTCGGCATGAGGGCCAACAATGCCGTTGACGCCAAGGTATGGATTGCCTCTTCGCTGCCTGATGACATGGCGGGCGAAGAAGTGATTACCTCCATAGATGTCGATGATGCACTCTTGTCGAACACGGACATCGAGGTGGCACTGCCCACCCCCTACCCTATCCCGACAGAAGGTGTCTATGTGGGATATTCGTTTTCCGTCACCGTGGCGAAGAAGGTCAACGACTTGTACCCCGTGGTGGTGTCCAGAGAAGGAGGCACACCCCACTCACTGTGGATGCGCACCGAGAACACCACCGGCGAGTGGCAAGACAGGAGCGATGAGGGGAAACTAATGCTTCAGGTGCTGCTCGAAGGCACATTTGCCGAGCACATTGCCCTGCCCGGCACCGTGGATCCGCTCATGGCATGGGAAGGAGACATGACAGAGGCACAACTGCCTGTGACCAACATGGGCGTATCACCCCTCACGAGCATTGACTATACCGTCACCATAGGAGGAGAGCCCGGAGCAGTGCAACATGCCGAGCTGCCAAATGCCGTCGATTTCTGCCAGACAGGTCTTGCGACCGTGCAAATTCCCACTGAGCGCGTGCAAAGCAAGGTGGAGAAGCAACTCACCATCACAAAGGTGAACGGCCAAGCCAACGACCTCGTCGACGGCAGCACCCCGATACTATTCTACACCGTGACAGACCACATAGACCGCCAAGTGGTGGTGGAGGAGTACACCGGCACCGGCTGCGGCTACTGTCCGCGCGGTCTTGTAGGCATGGAGAAACTCCGCAACACCTTTGGAGAGTCGTTTGCCGGCATTGCCATCCATCAGTATAACGCCACCGACGCGATGTATATACCCACCGACGCCTATGCAGACCTGCAATTCATGCAAGCCCCGATGTGCAAGATAAACCGCACTGTGGAGACCGATCCCTATTATGGCAGCGAGGGCAGCATCTGCGACAATGTCAGCGCAGCCTTGGCGCAGCCGACACGTTGCCGCGTGGAGGTGAGCGGCACGTTGTGTGAGGTGTCGGGAGAGTGGAACACCGTGGAGGCGACAGCCAGCGTGCAGAGTCTTTTCGACGAGCAGGTATCGTTGGAGTTCGTGCTGGTGGCCGACGGACTGACGGGCACGGGCAGCAGTTGGGTCCAGAGCAACTACTACAACACCTACAATCCCTCTGAGCTGCCGGACGACCTGCAGCCATTTGCCGAAGGCGGTGTCTACGGCACCTCGAAGGTGCGAGGACTGACGTACAACGACGTAGCCATTGCCAGTTCCTACGCTGAGGGGCGTAATCAGGTGGCCGACCTGAGTCTCACCGCCGGTGAGACCCAAGAGGTTGCCTTCACCCTTTCGCTGCCCACGAAAGCAGAGCTGAAGGAGGCACTGCATGCCGATGCCCTCTACGTCATTGCTTTGGTGACCGACGAGATGGGGCATATCCTGAACGCGTCGAAGCAACCCGTCGACGCCACCCAGGCATCGGTGGGCGGTGTGGAAAGGCAGGACACAAGCCAGGCAGTGACAGGTTGCTACACCCTCGACGGGCAGCGCCTTGCACAGACGCGCAGAGGAGTGAACCTCGTCAGGACAGCCGACGGCAAGACGCACAAGGTGGTGGTGCGATAAAGCCTACAATACTCTTTAACCATATAAAATCAACAAGAATGAAAAGAATTTTAACGTTTTTATTGGTTGCCCTTACGGCAACGATGGCTTTTGCCCAGCCGCGATCGAAAGCACCGCGTGAGGGATTGATTGTCAAGAACATTCCTGCTTTCGACCAGTTGATGAGGCATAAGAATCAGTCAGACCCATCTGTCAACAGTCGTACCCCGGAGTTTCCACCTGAGGAGATGATCATGGAGCAGCCGGAAGGCGAATCGAAGTTGTTCACGAACCAAGGAATGACGGTGATGCCATGGGGCGGAGTCCTTGAATATTACGAACAAGATCCCAGGGTGATGCAAGTGGTGTTTGCCCCCGACGGCAAGACCGTTTACTTTGAAAAGATATTGACGTGGCTTTATGAAGACTACGGTTGGATAAAGGGTGAACTGTCGGAAGACGGAAAAGAGATACGCATGCCCAGCAATCAGTACTACGGCTTTGTTTATAGTCCTGGATATCCCGAGTGGGACATAGAAGAGGAGTTTTACGGCCTCCGTCTGTCGCTGGTGCGTTACAGAGCCATCGATGCCGAAACCTTTACCTACGATGCCATCGACGACGATATTGTATGGCTTGTAGATGAGGAAGCAGGCACCATCACGCTCTCTCCCGAGGTGGATGGCGACGACATGCTGTTGGGTATGATATTCGACAAGCCCGAAGACCCGTCGATGCACGGTTATTGGAGTGGTTATGCCGACTATGCGACCGTCTTCACCCCGCTTATCATCAGCAACCCCACACCTCCCGAAGGAAAGCCTGTGCTCGACTATGGCATGACCTACACCTATGACAACGGTTGGAACCCCACCCGCATAATGGGTACACTTCTGCAAGTGGTCTTCGACGACAACGAGGTGTATATCAAAGGACTCAGCTCACAATTCCCTGAAGTTTGGCTGAAAGGAGAATTGGCCGACGGCAAAGTGTCCATCCCGAGTTGCAACATTGGCATCAATGATTGGGGAAATGTCTATTTCTTTGCACCTTTGGTTGAAGAAGAAATGTACGGCTGGATACAAAAGGTGCCCGGTGAGGGCGACGTGGTATTCCTTTTCGACGAGGAGACGCAGACCATCAGCCTCGAGGAAGGCAAGGCATACTGTTTTGCCAACAACCACTACAATGCCGATGAAGAGTATGTCAACGTCACGGCAAGTCCCTTTACCGAAGTAGCCGCCGTGCCCATGACGCCGGAAATCTTCCGTTTTGAAGAGACTCCCTCATGGGGAGATGAGGAGAAGCCCCGCGGAATGTCATACTTCACCGACATCTATGTGCCACCCTTGGATGTGGAAGGCCGCTTCATCAACCCCAACAAGCTTTACTATATGTATTATACCGACAACGACGTGCCCTTCGTCTTCACGGTTGACAACTACTCATTCACCGAGGAAGTGGATGGATACGACTATGTGCCAGAGTGGACGGAAGACTTCACAATAACTCCCTACACCTTTAAGGATGAATACCAAGAATTCAGCAACATACGCACCTATCTGCGCTGGGGTGAGATTACCCGTCTTGGCATCCAGAGCATCTATCTCGGTGGCGGCGAGGAGCATCGCAGTCCCATCCACTACTTTGGAGATGAGACAGCCATCAAGGACAAGGGTGTGACCAACGTCACCGGAGAGGCCGTTTACTACGACCTGCAAGGCCGTCGCCTGCAAAGCCCCGTGCATGGCATCAACATCGTAAAGCTGCATGATGGTACGACCCGCAAGGTAACGAAATAAGAGCGCATATATGATTCATTGTTACGATGCACCGCTTCCATGGGGAAACGGTGCATCGCTGCTTTTGCTCATTCTATCTGATGTGTTTTTTGCAAAATATTTTACTATCGGTATTTGCAAATCCTCTTTTCATTTGTACTTTTGCATTTTGAAAGACAAACATGGAGCATTATGCAGAAAACGATACTATGGATAGGAGCACTCGTGGTGGGTGCGATTTTGGGACTGTTGGGCATCAACTGGCTCAACGAAGTAATGAATTTCGTGGCGACGGTCTATACGCGGCTGTTCCAGTTGCTGGCAGTGCCCACGATTGTGCTGGCGGTGATTTGCACCCTTGTCACCTTCGGCTCGAAAGGCTCTGGCAGGATTTTTTGGCACACACTCACCTATACCCTGCTTACCACCATCTCCGCTGCGGCTGTAGGCGCAATGCTCTATGTACTTATCAATCCCGGCAATCTGCCCACAGGAACCATCCTTGAGAGTAGCGAGGCAGCCGCTGTACAAGGTCTTGACTTGACCTACAGCGATCATATCCTCAGCATCATCCCCAACAATATCGTCAAGCCGCTCCTTGAGGGCAATGTGCTGTCACTGTTGCTCTTAGCCTTTGCCGTCGGCATAGGCATCTCGAAGTTGCCGGATTCTGAAAACAAGTCTGTCGTCGTGAAGGGAATGCTCGGACTGCAAGAACTGCTCTTCCTCCTCATCCGTTGGCTTATCTGGACGCTCCCCCTTGGTATCGTGGCTTTCTCTGCCCAGCTGTCGGCACAGGTATCAGCAGGCATGGTGGCCGATTCCCTCGGCAAATATGTACTCGTGATTCTGGGCGGCAATTTGATACAGTTCTTCGTGATACTGCCGCTGTTCCTCTTGGTGCGCGGCCTGAATCCGATACATGTATTGGGCCGCATGATGCCAGCCGTACTCATGGCCCTCTTCACCAAGAGCAGTGCCGCCACGCTGCCCGTGACGATGGAGTCTGCCGAGCAACGTTTGGGCATCAAGAAGCACATCGCCCGCTTCGTACTGCCTATCTGCACCACAATCAATATGAACGGCTGTGCCGCCTTTATCCTTGTCACCTCACTCTTCGTGATGCAGAATGGCGGCACGCCCCTCACGCCGACCCTCATCCTGACATGGATGGGTATCGCAATCGTGTCTGCCATCGGCAATGCCGGCATACCGATGGGTTGCTACTTCCTCACCCTCTCGCTCATGTCTGGTATAGGTGCGCCCATAGCCGTTCTGGGTGTCATCTTGCCCATCTACACCATCATCGACATGGTGGAGACGGCTGAGAATGTGTGGTCCGACTCCTGCGTGGCGGCGATGGTGAATCAGGACCTACGCGACCGATCATCGTAACAGACGTTAATATTCATCAAAAAATGGAATTTTTCTTGGGAATTGGGATTGAATAAAGTAATTTTGCTTTACAATACATCCTTTGAAAACAATAAAGACAATAACGACCTAATAATCAATGTTTTACAAAATAACCCCACCTGCTGTCATCGACACAAGTGTAAATTTGCCCGCCTCAAAGAGCATCAGCAACCGTGCGCTCATCATTCACGCGCTGACAGGCGGCGAAATATGGCCAGAGAATCTTTCCGACTGCGATGACACCGAGGTAATCATAAAAGCACTTCAGGAGAAGCCCGGCGAGGCAGACCTGAAAGGAGCAGGCACCGCCATGCGGTTTATGACGGCCTACTACTCCACCCAACCTGGAGAACACATCCTCACCGGCACAGAACGCATGAAGCACCGCCCCATAGGTATCCTTGTGGATGCGCTGCGAGCCTTGGGCGCCAAAATAAGCTACACGTCGGCAGAGGGCTATCCGCCTCTCAGAATCACCGGCCAGCATATAGAAGGCGGTTTCCTCGAGATGCCGAGCAATGTGAGCTCACAGTATATTTCCGCCCTGCTCATGATAGGTCCCGTGTTAGAGCGTGGACTGGAACTGAAGTTGTCGGGAGGCATCATCTCACGGCCCTATATAGACCTCACGCTGTGCACGATGCGCGATTTCGGCGCCGACGTGGAATGGACCGGCCCCGACACCATCACAGTGGCACCCAAGCCCTATACCCCCCGTCCCTACCGCATAGAGAACGACTGGAGCGCATCCTCCTACTGGTATGAACTGCTGGCCCTGAACGCCAACAGCGACTCACACATTGAGTTGGAAGGACTCGCCGACGGTTCACGCCAAGGCGACTCGATGGTGCGTTACCTGTTCAGCGTGCTGGGTGTGAAGACCAGTTTTGAGAAGAAGGAGATGGGTGTGCCCACCAATGTGAAGCTGCGCTACAGCCAGTGCAGTCTGCCCCGCATGGAATACGACTTCATCAACCAGCCCGACCTTGCCCAGACCTTCGTGGTGACCTGTGCGCTCAAGGGCATACCCTTCCACTTCAAGGGACTGTCTACGCTGCACATCAAGGAGACCGACCGCATCGCGGCACTGAAGACGGAGATGCGCAAGCTGGGCTATGTGCTGCACGACCGTGAAGACGGCGAGCTGATATGGGAAGGCGAACGTTGCGAACCCTGGAGCCAGCCTGTGATAGAGACCTACGAAGACCACCGCATGGCCATGGCCTTTGCCGGCGCATCCTTTTTCTTCCCCCAGATGCGCATCAACCATCCTGAGGTGGTGACCAAGTCGTATCCCCGTTTCTGGGACGACCTGCGTCAGGCCGGTTTCACCATAGAATCCATTGTATGACCCTGCTGCTCATAGCCTTGGCAGCCTTGGGCATCGTGGCAGCCATTCTGGGCCTGCTGAGCCGTCACGACGAGCCCATACAGACCGGCACCGACTGCCAGACCTGCCAGGGCGACAACGAGAAGTGCGAGATGGAGTGCCGGTTGGAGGCTGCCGTGAAAGAGGTGGAATACTACAACGACGAGGAGTTGGACACCTACAAGGGCCGCCGTTCCGACAGCTACAGCGACAGCGAGACGGAAGCCTTTGCCGAAGTGCTCTATACCATGCAGCCCGGCGAAGTGAAAGGATGGGCACGAAGCCTCTCTCTGCGCGGCATTGAGGTGCCCGACCAGTTGAAAGACGAACTGTACATGCTGATGAGCGACCCTGGGAAGTAGGCAAACGAGTGTTTCCGCATTTTTCCCATGCCTTGCGTACAATAAAAACGGCAAGTTTGGGTTTATCTAAAAGATGAGATTTCAAAAGAGACACATCACATGGGTGCTGTGGGGGCTTGTTGCAGTCCTCACAATAGGCTGTTCTACCCAAAAGAACACCGCCAAGACCCGGTGGTGGCACTCTTTCCATGCCAGATACAACACCTATTTCAACGGTGCCCAGGCCTATATAAACGGTTCGCTGCAAAAGGAGAACGGCAACAAGGATAACTTCACCGAAATCATCCCCCTCTATACCGTAGGCAACAAGTCAAGCCGCACGTTGGGTTCGGGCGATTTCGACAAGGCGATAGAAAAGAGCCAAAAGACCATCAAGCTGCACAGCATAAGGACGAAACCCGAATGGACGAAGAGCCGTCGCAAGACCGCGAAAGACATCGAGTGGCTGAACCGCAAAGAATACAATCCCTTCCTCTGGAAAGCATGGATGCTGATGGGACGGTCGCAGTTCTACAAAGGCACATTCGACGAAGCCGCCGCCACCTTCTCCTACATGAGCCGTCTGTACCAGACGCAGCCCGCCATCTACGGTAAGGCCCGCGCCTGGTTGGCAAAGTGCTACATCGAAGAGGAGTGGCTCTACGACGCCGAGGACGTGATGCGCAACATGCAACGCGACTCCATCGACTGGCGTGCCACGAAAGAATGGGACTACACCTATGCCGACTACTACATCCACACCCATGAGTACGAGCAAGCCATCCCCTACCTGCGCAAGGTCATCAAGCACGAGATGCGCCGCAAGCAGAAAGCCCGCGAGTGGTTCCTCATGGGACAGCTGCAGAACGAGTTAGGCAACAAGAAAGAGGCCTACAAAGCCTACCGCAACGTGCTGCACCAGAACCCCGCCTATGAACTGGCCTTCAACGCCCGCATCGCCATGACCGAGGTGGTGGCAGGCGGCCAGGCCAAGAAAATGATATCGCGCCTGAAGCGCATGGCCCGCAACGACAACAACAAAGAGTATCTTGACCAAGTATACTATGCCATCGGCAACATCTACCTGGCAGAGAAAGACACCGCCCATGCCATCGGCGCCTATGAGAAAGGCCACGAGAAGGCCACCCGCAGCGGGGTGGAGCACGGCGTGCTGCTGCTCAAGTTGGGCGACATCTACTGGGAACAGGAGAAATACAGCGACGCCCAGCGTTGCTATGGTGCCGCAATAGGCATGCTCGACAAAGAACGCAAAGACTACGAACAGCTGTCGAACCGCTCCAAGATACTCGACACCCTTGTGCCCTTCACCGACGGCATCCACCTGCAAGACTCGCTGCTCGCCCTCTCCGTCATGTCGGAAAAAGACCGCAATGCCGCCATAGACCGTGTGATAGAGGCGCTGAAGAAGAAAGAGAAAGAAGAGCAGAAGGCGAAGCAAGCCGCCGAAGCCGAGAAGATAGTCGCACAGAACAGTGCGATAGGCAACCGCAACGTGCCCACCACCAACACCCAGCAAGCCAACCAGCAAGACGGCACCTGGTATTTCTACAACCAGATGGCCGTGAACCAAGGCAAGCAGACCTTCCAGAAGCAGTGGGGCAAGCGCGAGAATGCCGACAACTGGCAGCGCGTGAACCAGACCGTCGTGGGCGGCATCGGCTCCATGGAGGATTCGGATGAGTTGGCCAACGACTCCATCGGCAACTTCGACGAGCCTAACGACTCCATCTCCGCTGAGCAAGACAGTCTGCAGAACGACCCCCACAACAGGGAGTACTACCTGGCACAGATACCCTTCACCGATGAGCAGAAGGCCAACTGCCACCTCATCATCCAAGACGGGCTCTTCAACTCGGGCGTGATTTTCAAGGACCAGCTCGACAACCTGCCGCTGAGTCTGAAACAGTTTGACAGGCTCCAGACCGAATATCCCGAGTTTGAGAAGATGGCCGACGTGTACTATCATCTTTTCCTGCTCTACTCGCGCAAGGGAGAAACGGAACGCGCCGACGAGTATGTGCGGATGCTGCAAGAGAAATATCCCGAAAGTCAATGGACCACCATCCTGACCGACCCCTACTTTGTGGAGAACTCACGTTTGGGAGAACATATCGAAGACTCGCTCTACGCCGCCACCTACGAAGCCTTCAAGGCCAACCGCGACCAAGAAGTGATGGGCAATGTCAGTATCTCCAACAGCCGCTTCCCCTTGGGTGCCAACCGCGACAAATTCATCTTCATAGGTGGTCTGAGCAAGCTGAACAACGGCGATGTGGAGGGCTGTCTGACCGATATGAACACCGTGGTGGAGCAATTCCCCAAGAGCCGCATCAGCGAGATGGCCGGCATGATTGTGAACGGCGTGAAATCGGGACGCAACCTCACGGGCGGCAAATTCGACCTTGACGATGTGTGGAGCCGACGCACTGCCGTGTTCAACGACAGCGACTCGATAGCCGCACGCACCTTCACCGACGACCGCAACAGGGAATTCCTCTTCGTGGTAGCCTACTCGCCCGACTCTCTGAACGAGAACCAGTTGCTCTACGAGATGGCCCGGTTCAACTTCACCAGTTTCATCGTGCGCAACTTCGACATTGAAATAGAAGGAGAGGAAGGCGTGCGGCTGATGCTGATATCGGGCCTGCGCAACTTTGACGAAGCCCGCCAGTATGCCAATCAGGTGTTTGCCAATGAACGTCTCAAGCAGCTGACGAAAAAAGCACGCTTCCTGGTCATCAGCCGGACGAACTATGAACTTGTGGGCAAACAGTTCAGTTTCAACGACTATGACGAGTACTATGCCAAACACTTTGCCCCGCTCAAAGTGCCCACCGAGAATCTGCTCGACGAGCCCACTGAGATAGGCTACGAGAAAGAGCCCGACATGCAACCGCGCCGCAACACAGACAACGATGACGACGGCGGCTTTGACGAAGAGGGCGGCGGCGCACCGAGCGAGGAGGAAGTCGGCTTCGACATGGAAGAGGAGACACCCGCCACACCTGCGACACCCGCCACAGACGATGCAGGCGGCATCGACATGGAAGAAGACACGCCCGTGGCACCTGAAACGGACGATGCAGGCGGCATCAACATGGAAGAAGACACACCCGTGGCACCCGAAACGGACGATGCAGGCGGCATTGACTTAGAAGAGGACACACCGACCCCAGCAGTGACTCCGCAGACCCCGGCGGTGACACCCCCGACGGACGATGACGACGAAATAGAAATGGAAGACGACGGGTTCGACCTCGAAGACGAGGACGACGGTGGGTTCAACTTAGACGATGAAGACGACGATGGCGGCGCCACCGACGACGACGAGGGAGACCTCATCGAAGAGACACCGCCCGCCAATCCCAAGAAGCCGTTGGAAGACCCCAACGACATCGACGATGAATACTTTGACCTGGACGGGTTCTAAACAAACAGCACACGCAAGATGAGTAACGGATTATTGTTATGGGTAGACGATGAGATAGAGGCGCTGCGGGCACAGATACTCTTTCTCGAGAAGAAAGGATATGAAGTGGTCACGGTGAGCAACGGCACCGATGCCATAGAGCAATGCCGCCAGCAGAATTTCGACCTCATCATGCTCGATGAAATGATGCCGGGCATAACCGGTCTGGAAACCCTGCAGGTAATCAAGGAAATCAGTCCGTCGACCCCCGTGGTGATGGTGACGAAGAGCGAGGAGGAGAACATCATGGACCAGGCCATAGGCTCCAAGATAGCCGACTACCTGATAAAGCCCGTGAACCCCAACCAGATTCTGCTCACGCTGAAGAAGAACATCCACCGGCGCGAAATCGTGAACGAAGTGACCCAGAGCGGCTATCAGCAGAGCTTCCAGCAAATCTCCATGCAGATAGACGACAGCCGCAACTGGAACGACTGGATAGACGTGTACAAGAAACTCGTGCACTGGGAACTGGAGTTGAGCGGCACCTCGACCAACATGAACGACATGCTGCTCATGCAGAAAGAAGAAGCCAACAAAGGGTTTGCCAAATTCATCAAGAACAACTATTTAGACTGGGTGGCACCACGGCCTCCCCAGGCAATGCGCTATGCCACGCAAGCCAAGGCCGCCGCTTCGGACCGTCCGCCGCTGAGCCCCGACGTGTTCAAGCGCAAGATATTTCCACTGCTCGACAAGGGCGAGCGCATCTTCCTGCTTGTGATAGACAATTTCCGCTACGACCAGTGGCGCATGCTGGCCCAGGAGATTGGCGCCATCTTCGACATTGACGAAGACATCTACTACAGCATTCTTCCCACCGCCACGCAGTATGCCCGCAATGCCATCTTCAGCGGTCTGATGCCCATCCAGATAGCCGAGATGTTCCCCCACCTGTGGGTGGACGAAGACGAGGAAGAAGGCAAGAACCTGAACGAGGGTCCGCTCATCCAGACCCAGTTGGAACGCTACCGCCGCCACGACACCTTCTCCTATCACAAAATCAACGACTCGTCGGGTGCCGAGAGCTTCAAGCAGCAGTTGCGCCAGTTGGACCGCTACGACCTGAACGTGGTGGTGTTCAACTTCATCGACATGCTCTCGCACGCACGCACGGAATCCAAGATGGTGCGTGAGCTTGCCAACAACGAGTCGGCCTACCGCAGTCTCACGGTGAGCTGGTTCCGCCATTCGGTGATAAGCGAACTGCTGCAGTACCTGTCGCAGCAAAACTACAAGGTGGTAATCACGACCGACCACGGCAGCATACGCGCGTCGCGTCCCGTGAAAATCATAGGCGACCGCAACACCAACACCAATCTGCGCTACAAACTGGGCAAGAACCTCAACTACAACTCGAAAGAAGTGTTTGTCATCAAGGAACCCAAGAAGGCCCAGCTGCCCTCTCCCAACCTGAGCACCTCGTATGTCTTTGCCACGGGTGAGGACTTCTTCGCCTATCCCAACAACTACAACTACTACGTGTCGTACTACAAGAACACGTTCCAGCACGGCGGCATCTCCATGGAAGAGATGCTCATCCCCATAGTGACACTGACACCGCGCAAACGCGGCTAACACCCCATACCCCCAAAGAAATGGAACTGAAAATAGACACCCTCGACGACATCCGCAGTGCAGCACGCACCTTTGTATCCCATATCGACCAGAGCACCATTTTTGCTTTCTACGGCAAGATGGGTGCCGGCAAGACCACTTTTATCAAAGCCGTGTGCGAAGAGCTCGGTGTGGCCGACGTCATCACCTCTCCCACCTTCGCCATTGTAAACGAATACCGTTCGGAGACCACCTGTGAATTGATATACCATTTCGACTTCTACCGCATCAAGCAGCTCGACGAGGTCTACGACATGGGGTATGAGGATTATTTCTACTGCGGTGCCCTCTGCTTTATCGAGTGGCCGGAGCTGATAGAGAGCCTCCTGCCCGAAGACACCGTGCGTGTGCACATCATCGAAGATGACAGTACACACGCACGTATCGTAAGATGGGAGGCATAGATTTTTCTAGATCTTCTAGATATTCTAGATATTCTAGATATTCTAGATATTCTAGATATTCTAGATCTTAGAGCAGCGAGTCTATTTTCTCCTTGTAGTCGGCTTTGATATGGGCACCTACCAGGCGATCTACCAGCTCACCGTTCTTGAAAAAGAGCACGGTGGGGATGTTGCGCACCCCAAACTGGATGGCGATGTCGTCGTTGTCTTCCACGTCGCATTTGCCCACCACGACACGATCTTTGTATTCTTCTGCCAGTTCGGCGATGACGGGGGCTATTTTGCGACAGGGACCGCACCATGTGGCCCAGAAATCCACCATCAGCAGGGGGCTGTCGTTCTTCAGTTGCTCAAAATTCTCAGTTGTGATTGTTACTTCCATGATTCTTTATAGTTATCGGGTTATTAAATTAATTCTGTTAAAAAAGCGTGCAAAAAGTATGCCAGCGACGTGTCAGTTGATGTAATAGTCCATACACTCGCTGTTCTCCACGAGATATAGCAAGTCTTTTGACAAAGACACCCCTTTCACCTTGCTTTTCAGTGTCACTGTGTCATTACTGTCCACATCTTTCAGTTGCAGATAGAGCAGGGTCTTGCCAGGGTTTTGCTCCACGATTGTGGACAATTCCTCCACGACCCCCTCGTCGAGGGCATCGCTGTTGACCCTTATGGTGATTTTCTCTATGCGCTGGTCCTTCACGGTCTGCATATACTGCACATCACTCACTTTCAGGTCGTACATATCGCTGTCGCGGAAACGCGGCTGGCACTTTCCTTTCACATATACCGTGCATCCCTCGGTGAACATGCCTTTCCACCGTCCCCACTCCTCGCCGAAGAGCGGCAGTTCGCCGGAGCCTTCAAAATCTTCTATGGTGACGATGCCGAAGGGTACGCCCTTCTTTGTGAAGCGTTCTTTCACGGCGGTGACGATGCCTCCGAACACCACCTCCTCTTTCTTGGCCAGCAGCTCCTTCTCTTCGAGTTCGCTGCACTTGGTGTTGCAGAGGAACTTGAGCACGAGGGCGTACTCATCGAGCGGATGAGCCGACAGGTAGATGCCCACGAGGTCGCGTTCCTTGTTCAGTTTCTCAATGTTGCTCCAACTTTCGGCCTCGGGGATGGCAGGGGTGGCCACATCCACCTGGTCGAGACCGAAGAGCGAGTTTGCAGCCTGTTGCTGTTCAAACTGGTAGTGCTGTCCGAACCTGACGAGCACATCGAGGAAAAGTTCACCCTTCGGTGTGAGCGCCATATATCTTTCTCGCGGCACGCCGAAGCTGTCGAATCCGCCGCTGAGCACGAGACTTTCGATCGCCTTCTTGTTGACATTGCTCAGGTTGACCCTTTCCACCAAGTCGAAGGCATCCTTGAAGGGGCCGTTTTTCTCCCGTTCCATGAGGAGAGAATCGGCGGCAGAAGTGCCCATGCCCTTGATGGCCGCGAGCCCGAAGCGTATTTCGCCATGCTGGTTGACACTGAACTTCCGGCGGCTCTCGTTGACATCAGGTCCGAGTGTGGAGATACCCATCGACTTACACTCGTCCATGAGTTTGGTTATTTCGGTGATATTGTCGAGGTTTCGGCTCATCACGGCCGCCATGTATTCAGCCGGGTAGTGCGCCTTGAGATAAGCCGTCTGATAAGACACCCACGAATAGCAGGTGGCGTGGCTCTTGTTGAAGGCATAGGAGGCGAATTTCTTCCAGTCTTCCCATATTTTGTTCAGCACCTCTTTTTTGTGTCCGTTGGCCTGTCCGCCCTTGTAGAAGAGTTCCTCGAGTTCGTTCATCTTCTGTATCTGCTTCTTTCCCATGGCCTTACGCAGGGTGTCGGACTGTCCGCGGGTGAAGTTGGCAAGCTGTCTGGAGAGGAGCATCACCTGCTCCTGGTAGACCGTGATGCCGTAGGTATCCTTGAGGTACTTCTCCATGCACGGGATGTCGTATTTTATCTTTGAAGGATCCTGTTTGCGGGAGATGAAATCGGGGATGTAGTCCATAGGCCCCGGTCGGTAGAGGGCGTTCATAGCGATGAGGTCCTCAAAGACGGTGGGTTTGAGGGAGCGTAGGTGTTTCTGCATGCCCGGCGACTCAAACTGGAAGGTGCCTATGGTGCGTCCCTCCTGATAGAGTTTGTAGGTGAGCGGGTCGTCAATGGGAATCTTCTCCAAGTCGATTGTCTTGCCGGTAGAAACCTTGATGTTCTCCACGGCCTCTTTGAGGATGGAGAGCGTTTTCAGTCCGAGGAAGTCCATTTTGATGAGTCCTGTCTCCTCAATCACATGTCCGTCGTACTGTGTGCAGAGCACCTTGTGTCCCGGGTCGGCTTTGTCCTCGGCAGTCGACACGGGCACCCAGTCGCTGATGTCGTCGCGGCAGATGATGGTGCCACAGGCATGTATGCCCGTGTTGCGCACGGTGCCCTCCAGCATTTTGGCATATTTGATGGTGTTTCTCAGTTTCACGTCGTCGGCCACCTCAGCCTGTCTGAGTTCCGCCACTGCCTTGATGGCATTCTCAAGATTCATTTTCAGTCCGTCGGGCAGTCGGTCGGGAATGGCCTTGCAGAGTCGGTTTGAAATATCGAGCGGCAACCTTTCCACCCTTGCCACATCCTTGATGGAGTTTTTGGTGGCCATGGTGCCGTAAGTGATGATGTGAGCCACCTTCTCGTGTCCGTATTTGTCTTCCACCCATTCGAGCACCTTCCCTCTGCCGTCGTCGTCGAAGTCGGTATCAATATCGGGCAATGAGATACGGTCGGGGTTGAGGAAACGTTCGAACAGCAGGTCATACTTGATGGGGTCTATCTGCGTGATGCCGAGGCAGTAGGCCACCACGGAGCCAGCGGCAGAGCCACGCCCCGGCCCCACCATCACATCGAGTTGGTCGCGAGCCGAATTGATAAAGTCCTGTACGATGAGGAAGTAGCCCGGGAATCCCATGGTCTTCATGACATGGAGTTCGAACTTCACTCGCTCCGCCACCTCCTCAGGAATGGGGTCGCCATACAGTCTCTTAGCCCCCTCATAGGCCAGTTTGGCCAGGTAGTCGGCCTCGAACTTGATGCGGTACACCTTGTCGATGCCCCCCAGTTTGCGTATTTTTTTCTCCCCTTCTTCGCGCGACATGATTTCGTTGCCGTTCTCATCGCGCGTGAACTCTTGGAAGAGGTCTTCGTCGGAGTATTTTTTCCTTATGTCCTCTTCCGTGCCGAAATCGGCGGGTATGGGGAAGAAGGGCATGATGGGCGGATGGTCGATGCTGTAGGTCTCCACCTTGTCGAGCACCTCGCAGGTATTGTCGAGCGCTTCGGGCACATCGTAGAACACCCTGTTCATCTCTTCCCTCGTCTTGAACCATTCCTGTTTGGAGTAGAGCATGCGTGAGGGGTCGTCAAGGTCTTTTCCCGTGGCAAGACATAGCAGGTGGTCGTGCGCCTCGGCATTGTCTTGGTCGACGAAATGGGAGTCGTTGGTACACACCAGTTTGATGCCATATTCCCTGGCCAGTTCTATCAGCACCTTGTTTACTTTCTGCTGCAAGGGGAAGGTTTCGCGGTTGGCCCTGATGTTGGGGTCGGTCACCTCATGCCGCTGCAATTCGAGGTAATAGTCATCGCCGAACAAGCGTCGGTACCATTCAATGGCCTCTCTTGCGCCGGCGATATCCCCTTTGAGTATTTTGTCGGGCACCTCGCCGGCCAGGCAAGCTGAGCAAACGATGAGTCCCTCGTGATATTGGAGGAGGTCGTTGCGGTCGGTTCTCGGTTTCATGTAGAAGCCGTCGACCCATGCCCTCGACACCAGTTTGATGAGGTTTTTGTAGCCCGTGTAATTTTTTGCGAGCACAATGAGATGCCATCCACCGTGGTCGTGCTTGTTTTTGTCGTGGTCGGATTTGTTTCTTCTTGCCACATACATCTCACAGCCGAAGATGGGCTTGAAGGGTTCCTTTCCCTCTTTCTTGAGTTGGTCGTTTTTTTTGTTGCAATAATTGAACAGCGACTTCACCCCCATCATGTTGCCATGGTCGGTTATAGCCATTCCCCTCATTCCGTTTTCCACCGCCTTGTCTACCAATTTCTCGATACTGGCCTGACCGTCGAGGAGCGAATAGTATGTATGCACGTGTAGATGGACAAAATCTCTCATACAGTGTTAAATAGATACAAAAAGATATTAAATGCGAGAAAAATAGATGTCAAAGTTATGACATTCCTCTGAGACGACCAAAAGTTAAAAGAAAAATTTGTTCAAAAAACAAAAAAACATTACCTTTGCACACAATTTGTAGAGATTGAGATATATGGGTAAGAAAATGAGGAAACTCAAGAAGCAGCGTCTGCACAGTGAGGGCACCGACACACTTCTTTTCAGTCTTTTCATTATAGTAGGTGTTTCTGTGCTGCTATGGCGTTGCATAGATACGAAAGTGCCGTTCTGGTGTTTCGTGTCGGTGACGGGAGTGGTATATGGCATCCTGCTCAATTTCTACCGTTGCCCAGTGCGCTATTTCGACGAAGACTACATGGAAAAGATTGTGGTAGCGCCCGCCGACGGCAAGGTGGTGGTAGTGGAAGAGGTGATGGAGAACGAATATTTCCACGACCGCCGTCTGATGATATCCATATTCATGAGTCCCTTCAATGTGCATGCCAACTGGTTTCCTGTCGACGGTCGGGTGAAGAGTGTGCGTCACTTTGACGGCAACTACCACCGGGCTTGGCTTCCGAAGGCGAGTTCAGAGAACGAGCATGCCGATGTGCTTATAGAGACCACCGAGGGCCATGAAGTCTTGGTGCGTCAGATAGCCGGTGCCATAGCCCGCCGAATCGTGACCTATGCCAAGGAAGGTGAGGAATGCTACATCGACGAGCACTTAGGCTTTATAAAGTTAGGGTCGCGTGTGGATGTCTACCTGCCTGTGGACAGCCGTATCTGTGTGCGTATGGGACAGTCGACCACCGGCGACCAAACCGTGATAGCCCGTTTGCACTAACACTGTTTAACGAACACTGTTCACCTGTTTCTGGTGAACAGTTCTTGTAAAAAGCCCACATCCATGTCAATTACGATTAAGAAACATATTCCCAACACCATCACCAGCTGCAACCTGCTGTCGGGCTGCGTAGCCACCGCGATGGCATTCGGTGGAGAATGGAGCAGTGCCCTCCTCTTTATCATCATAGGCGCCGTCTTCGACTTCTTCGACGGCATGTCGGCCCGTCTGCTCCATGTATCCTCCCCCATAGGCAAGGAGCTCGACTCTCTGGCCGACGATGTGACCTTCGGTGTAGCGCCTGCCACGATGGTATGGTCGCTCCTCTATACGCTGCCTTATCCCTCCTGTATGGAAGGGTTGCGCGGTGTGCTGCCCTATGTGGCATTTGTGATGGCCGCCTTTGCCGCGCTCCGTTTGGCCAAATTCAACCTCGACGAGCGTCAGACCACGTCCTTCATCGGTCTGCCCACCCCTGCCAACGCCCTTTTCTGGGGTTCGCTCATTGTGGGAGCGGGCACACGGTTGCAGCAGCTGTCATGGTCGTGGATATTGGTGTTTGTGCTCATCGCCCTGAGTTGCTGGATTATGGTGAGCGAGGTGCCCATGTTTGCCCTGAAGTTCAAGCAATGGGGTTGGAAGGGCAATGAGGTGCGCTATGTGTTCCTCCTGTCCTGTGTGCCCCTGCTTGCGTTTTTCGGCATATCGGCCTTTGCCATCATTATTGTGTGGTATGTCGTTTTGTCGGTCATTGTGAGAAACAAATCGATATGATACTGCTCAAAGGCCTCTTTTTCCTCTTTCTGGCCGGTTTATTCCTCATCGCGGCCTTTGTCGCCTCAGTGGCACTGAAGATATACCGCATGCACCGGCAGTTTAAGCAGACGGCATCGCAGGAATGGCAAACAGGCGAAGCCGCACCAAAGAAAGACGGGAGCGCCACGGTAAGCGACCGTCGCGACCCCGCCAAAGCCAACCGCAAGATATTCTCCGACGATGAGGGAGAATACGTTGACTATGTGGAAGAGTAGTTGTCAGCTGTGTACATAGGTGCCGATAGGCTCCCCTTCGAT
>CAJONT010000133.1 GCA_905235975.1 uncultured Prevotella sp. | reverse complement strand
TAGCCCGCTACACGCCTTCTGAAACTTACACTTTGCCCTCGACTAAAAGGCAAAAATCGCCTCGACATAATTAATAGAACCCACCTAAAATAGGTGCGAATCTAAATTTCGCCACCTTTTTTCACTGAAATAATATATTTTAGTTACCTTTGCAAAGACTTTGCAAAGGTAACTTTTTATGACAAGACACCCGATATTCATTGCCGGTCCCTGCGTGATAGAGTCGGCAGAGCTGCTCGACACCGTGGCAGAGGAAATAGTCAGGCTGAACCGCCTGTTCGGCACCGACATCGTGTTCAAGGCATCGTTCGACAAGGCCAACCGCACCTCCATCCACTCGTTCAGGGGTCCCGGTTTAGAGAAAGGCCTGCAGATGCTTGCCGATGTGAAGAGCCGCCATGGCCTTCGCATACTGACCGACATACACGAGAGCCACCAAGCCGCCCCTGTGGCCGAGGTAGCCGACGTGCTGCAGATACCCGCCTTTCTGTGCCGTCAGACCGACCTGCTCATTGCCGCCGCCCGCACCGGGCGTACGGTGAACATCAAGAAAGCCCAGTTTCTGAGCGGCAGTGACATGCGCTACCCCGTGGAGAAGGCCCTTGATGCCGGTGCCCAAGAAGTGTGGCTCACAGAGCGCGGCAACTGCTTCGGCTACAACAACCTTGTGGTAGACTTCCGCAACATCCCCGACATGCTCGACATCGTGCCCACCGTGGTGATGGACTGCACCCACAGCGTGCAGCGTCCCGGCGGCGGTGGCGGCAAGACCTCTGGCGACCGTCGCTTCGTGCCCCAGATGGCGTTGGCGGCAAAAGCCTTCGGTGCCACGGGCTATTTCTTTGAGGTGCACCCCGACCCCGACAACGGTCTGAGCGACGGTCCGAACATGCTCCGCCTCAGCGACCTTGCACATGTAATAACCACCCTGCTATAATCCCCTGATCCATGAAAAAAGACACCACCGTCAGTACTATCAGGCAATATGCCATTCAGTGTCTGAAAGACGAAGCCAAAGCCGTCGGCGACCTGATAGGACAACTTGATGAGAATTTCGACAAGGCCGCCCAGCTCATGTACCACTGCCACGGCAAGATTATCGTGACCGGTGTAGGCAAGAGCGGACACATAGGCGCCAAGATAGCAGCCACGCTGGCCAGCACCGGCACCCCCGCCTTCTATATCAACCCGCTTGATGTGTACCACGGCGACCTCGGTGTGATGACCCCCGACGACGTAGTGATAGCCCTGAGCCACTCCGGCAACACCGACGAGCTTCTGCGTTTCATCCCCATGGTGCTGCACATGCAAATCCCCATCATCTCGATGACCGGCAACCCCTCGTCGCTCCTTGCCAAATATTCGGCAGCGCATATCACCGTGCATGTGGAGAAAGAAGCCTGTCCGCTGAACCTTGCTCCCACGAGCAGCACCACAGCCACCCTTGCCATGGGCGATGCGCTTGCAGTGGCACTCATGCAGATGCGCGGCTTCAAGCCCCGCGACTTTGCCCAGTTCCATCCCGGAGGCGAATTGGGTCGCCGCCTGCTCACCCAGGCGCAAGATGTGATGCGCAGGGAAGACCTCCCCATCATACCTGCCGAGATGCACCTTGGCGAGGCCATCATCCATGTGAGCAACGGTATGCTCGGTCTTGGCGTGTCGCTCCGCGACGGTTGTGTGGAAGGCCTTATCACCGACGGCGACATCCGCCGTGCCATGGAGAAATGGCAGGCAAAGTTCTTCGACAAGACCGTGCGCGATATCATGACCACCAACCCCAAGTGTGTGAGTCCTGAGACGAAGATCACGGAGATACAGCGCATGATGAACAAGTACAAGATACACACCGTACTGGTAGTGGACAAAGAGCATCACCTATTGGGCATAGTGGACCACTATCGCTGCATGATATGACGCCGGCATGAGACACCTCACCCTACTGTCAGGCACCGTATTGGCCCTACTGTTTTTCCTGTCGCCCCTTCCTCTTTCTGCGGAGGGTAGCGACTCAATTATCGTGAGGCAGATGCGCGCCGAAGGAGTGGACTTCACCCATCACAATACGGTGACGCTGCTGATGAACGGTCAGGAGAAATTCAACGACATGTTCCGTGCCATCCGTCAGGCCCGTGAGAGCGTACACCTTGAATACTTCAACTTCCGCAACGACTCCATCGCCGGTCTCCTCTTCGACCTGCTGTGCGAGAAAGCCAAAGAGGGCGTAGAGGTACGTGCCATGTTCGACGGTTTCGGCAACGACAGCAACAACAAGCCCCTGAAGAAACACCACCTGAAGGCCATACGCGAATCGGGCGTGCAGATAGTGGAATACGACCCCGTCCGTTTTCCGTGGATAAACCACGTGTGGACGCGCGACCACCGCAAGATTGTGGTGATAGACGGTGTGGAGGCCTATACCGGCGGCATGAACGTGGCTGACTACTACATAAACGGCACAGAGCAGGTGGGTGAATGGCGTGACATGCACTGCCGCATAGAAGGCAGTGCGGTGAACGAGCTGCAGCGCATCTTTGCCCGTATATGGCAGAAATGCACCGGCGAAGCCCTTACGGATGCCAAGTATTACAAGGGCGGCGAGCCAGCCCCCTACTTCCAAGGTCTGAAACCCGACACCACAGCCACACGCGGACACAAGATGGTGGGTATCATCAACCGTGAGCCCCATGTATCGAACAAGGTGATAAGGAGTTTCTACATGCACGCCATCAACGATGCCCAGGACAGCATTAAACTGGTGAATCCCTACCTCACGCTGAACCGCAAACTGAAGAAAGCTCTCCGCAATGCCGTGAAGCGCGGTGTGAAGCTTGAAGTGATGATATCGGCCAAGAGCGATATCCCCCTCACACCCGACTGTGTGATGTACAACGCCCATAAGCTGATGAAGAAAGGAGCCGAGGTGTGGGTCTACCAACCCGGTTTCCACCACACGAAAATCATCATGGTGGACGGGAAATTCTGCACCGTGGGCAGTGCCAACCTAAATGCGCGCAGCCTTCGCTTCGACTTGGAGGAGAATGCCGTCATCATCGATACCTGTGTGACCGACCAGCTGTCGCGCATGTTCGACAACGACAAGAAAAAAAGTGTGCGGCTGACCCCTGAGACATGGAACGAGATGCGGACCGGCTGGCAGAAATTCAGAGGATGGTTTGCCCATCTGCTGGCACCCTGGCTATAGCATGCCCCCCCGTCAGAGAAGGTCCAGGTCGACGTATCCATTCATCACGGCATAAATGGTGAGTCCCGGCACACTCTTTATGCCCAATTTCTCTGTAATATTCTTGCGGTGCGTGATCACGGTGGTCACGCTGATGTGCATTTGGTCGGCTATCTCCTTGTTGATATTGCCCTTCACTACCCTTACCAACACCTCCAGCTCACGCGGCGTGAGCGTCTTGCGTTCCTTCTGTGCCGTTTCGGGAAGCGGGTTGCCGTGACCTCGCTGTAGCAGTGACAGCAAGTCGTGTATGAAATTCTGCTCCGACACATTCACACAGAGCACATTCACGCCGTCCAACAAGTTGCGCTGCTCTTCGGAAGCAATGAGGACGATGGTGGTCTTCTTCCTTTCTTCGAACAACTGCCGCCCGTGAATGTATTGGTTTATCTCGACAAAGAAGTGTACGAAATTGTCGATCCCTGCCGCCCTCAATTGGTCGATGGATGCAAAAGGCACCACCTCCATAGCGGGCATCACATTGTGCAGGATTCTGCGCAGTCCCATTATGGAGAGGATATTCGCATCGACGGCAGCCACTTTCGGTCTGCCAGACAACTTGTTGTGGTTCATCAGATGCAAAGATACAGAAAACCACGGTTATAACGAAAAATAACCGTGGTTTTCTTCATCTTAGCCCTCTGTTGGCAGTGTTTGGGCTGTTATTTCCAGAAAAGATGCGTGATATCGGTGAAATTGTCGCCTACTACCCTTTTGTAAAGCCGCTGGTTGGTGGAGCGTTCCTTCAGGCATCCCAAGTGGGCGATGTACGGCCCGACCTTGATGTAGTCGAAGTCGGCCCGTTGTACGAGCGAAGAAACGCGCTGCCTACCGCTGTACCATGCCACTTTGAGGCTGGGATGCGTCCTATGTATGAAGCGCGCCAGTGTATTGATATAGGCCGGTTCGGAATCGCCGCCCATAAAAGCCACGCAGGTGATGTTGCCCCCACACTGCCGTATGAGGTTTTCCAATTCCATGGCGGAGAGCGGCGTGCCCACATTCTGCCACAGATAACTGCTGTGGCAGCCAGGGCAACGGCATGGGCAGTTGCTGATATTGATGGCCAGTGTCACCTCGTCGGGGATTTCCTGGAACACCACTCCTGTATTGACATATTTCAGCATGTGAACCTTGTAGGTTTAGAGCGTGTAACGTGAAGGTTCGGCATAGTATCTGCGGTGTTCCTCCTGCTGTCTCGGTTCGGAGAAATTGCTCACTCGTTTGAGATATCCGATGATACGCGTCATATAGTCGACGTGTGTGGAGCCGCATTTCGGACATTTCTTGAGGTATCGCTTGTCGATGTGTCCGCAGTCGTCGCAAATCGTGTTCGGGATATTGAAGGTGAAGTAGTTGCATCCCTCTTTTGCCGCCACAGCGAGCAATTTGCGGTACTGAGCCTGTGAGAGATGTTCCTCCAGGTTCATGTGGAGTGCAGAGCCGCCGGTGAGGTGTTCGATATAGGGAGCGCCGTGGAGTTTGAACTTGTCGATGATATTGAGCGAGTCGTCTTCCACGATGTAGAAATAGCTGTTGTAGCAGTCGCGCGGCACGAAGTAACCATCCTCGCGGTCCCATTTGGCATGTTTCACACCCACGTTCTCCGCCGGAATCATTTCGCAGTTGAAGAGCACATCCTTAGTGCGGTACTGTTTATTGTATTTCTCGACGAGTCCCAATATTGTCTGTACGAATTTGAGATAGTCGGGGTTGTCGTTGATGGCAAGTCCCATGAACTCGGCAGCCTCAACAAGCCCGTTCACGCCGATGGTGAGATACTGGCGTCCGATGTTGATATATCCGGCATCGAAGAGCGGCAGCATGCCGTGGTCCTTAAGTTCCTTGAGGTTCTCATTGTAGCAGAGCTGCACTTTGTGGCAGAGTTCGATGATTTCGGAGAGGAATTCGCGATAGTCGATTTTGTTGTTCACGGCATACTGCACACAGCGGTTCAGGTTGATGGTGAGCACGCTCTTGGAGCCTGTTGACACGCCACCGGCACCGAGGGTGTAGCTGAATCCGTTGTCTTGAATCTCATTGCGGAGCCTGCAGCAAGAACTCAGAGAGTCGGCATTGTCGCTCATGTAAGTGAAGAAGGAGTGTCCCTCGGCATACATCTGAGCGGTGAAGTCGCCCCATTCCTTGTCCATCACATCCCCATCTTTGGTGAGGAGCGCCATAGTTTCGACGGGGAAGGTAAGCACGGCCTTGGTACGTTCTTTGTTGAACCACTTCATGAAGCGTTTTTGCAACCAGGAGAGTCCGTCCCAGTCGGGCTGGGAACCGTCGGGGAAGTAGAAGTTGCCGAAGAGGCTTTCGAAATAGAAGCGGTCGTAATAGGCCACGTTCCAGAAGACAGCCTGATAGTTGCGTGCGCCGGTAGGTTGGTTGATGGAATAGACGATTTGCTCGAAGCAATCGGTAATCATCTTGTCGATGGTGCGCTGTTTGACGGAGAGGTCGACCACTTTGTCAGCATTTTTCCAATAATCACTGCCATACTCCAACCCGATGAAGTAATTGAGATACATGAGGAACTCCGGTGTGGCGCAGGCGCCGCTGAGCATACTCGACACCATGAACACCATATTGACGAAGCCGCCGCAGAAGGACTTGAGGTTTGTAGGCGCGGTGGAATTGCCGCCTATCGACATTGTGCCGCCTATGAGCCAGGGATACATGGTGATGGAGGCGCAGTAGTTGGCGAGCGACGTCTCATCGTTCTTATATATAAAATGATGTGTGAGTCGGTCTATGTACTCATCGGCCAGTTCCTTGCCATACATTTTCTTGATGCGGTCGGTGAGCAGGCGACGGTTGAGGCGGATAAAATTGGACTTGGGCAGTTCGCCGATGAGTGTGGCGATGTTCTTGTGTTCCACATTGGCATTGGCGTCGTACTTGGAACCGGTTGCTGCGTTGGCAGCATCACAGTAGTCTGCCAAAAATTTCAATTTGTCCATCGTCTCCCTGTCCTCGGTATGGCGCTGGCGATAGAGCATAAACGACTTGGCCACCTTGTAGTAGCCCTCGCGCATGAGGGCCTCTTCCACCTCGTTCTGGATATCCTCTACACGGATATCGTTGTGGATGTTTAAGTGACTGAGAATCTTAGAGATAGAGGACAAATCGATAGGTTCATCCACAGATTGGAATGCCTTGATTATGGCATTCATTATCTTATCGAGAGAGAAACGATCGCGTGTTCCGTCACGTTTCAGAATCGTAAAATCTTTCATTATCAAGTTGTATTTTTTGGAAAACTTTTCTCTTACCTTTTTTCAAAAAGTTTCCCGTTTTGGTCAACTTTTTGGATAGCAGTCTGTACGAAATTATTTTTTTTGTTCGCTCAATGCAGTTGCAAAGATAAAACAAAAAGCTAAAACCCGCACCATCTGAGTGTAGAAAAAGACGGTATTTTACATTTTTTAACGGTCGGAAAGTATAGCGGTTTGCCCCCCCTTTTAGTATCAGAATCGCCTACCGGCTGATATTGAGAATTTTACAAAAGAAAACGCATCCATCCCCTATTGTCATCGGAATGGACATGCGATTCTGTCGGTCTGGGTCTTGTTCAGAGTTTCACGGATGAGATGTCGACGAGTCCGCTCACAATGGCATAGATAGTAAGGCCGGCGGGACTATGAATTTGCAGTTTTCTGGCAATGTTTCTGCGGTGTGTAATGACGGTATTGATGGCGATGCAAAGGTGGTCGGCAATTTCCTTGTTGCTCATTCCCTGTACGAGGCTCACCACCACCTCTTTCTCTCTGTCGCTGAGCACTTCGCCTTTAGCGGGAGTGTTGCCTATCATGTTGGAGATTTTCACCGACACGTTGTTCTGTTTAATTTTCTTTTCCAGCCATTTGATGGCAGGCACGAAGAGATGGTCTTCGACGTCTGCGTGCAGAGAGAGCCATTCCTCGTTGTTGTAGATGTCGTAGAGCGCCGCCGTGAGTTGGTTGTTGTGCAAGCCGTCGCTTGGTAGGTATTTGATGATGATGCTCTTGAGTTCCCTCAGGAGCACGTCGGTCTGTCCGTGGTGTTTGCTGTAGGTTTCGATGTCGTAATTGTCCAAGGGTTGCCTGTTGAGCAGGCTGTCCACATAGGGGAAGACGGTTTTCTCCTCATAGCGCATGTGTTTTCTCACGGCATGCGCATACTCATCGTAGAGTTTGAGGATGAGTCTTGCGAGGTTGTCTTGCTGGTCGAGCGCTTCGACCAGTTTTTTCCGAATGGCAGGCATTTGGAAATCGAGGAAATAAGCATGACTTGCCTTGAGGTAATGTATCAGTGTGGGCAGCGAGAGTTTCGACACATCGTCGAATTCGCGGTATCCGTTAATCGTGAAATTGACCACAGCCAGATAGGTGAAGGTATCAACCCCCTGGCTTTCGCACACCTCGCTCACCGTATTGTCGCCGAAACCGAGGCTGATGCCAAAGCAACTCAAGTTTTGCAAGAGGCTGTAATTGTCTCTGATGAGTAAAATCATCTGGTCGTCGGGTTCGTACAATTTCTGGTTTTTCATCTTCTACTTAGAAACAATTAATGTCATGCAAAGGAACACATTTTTTTCGACTTGCACAATAATCAATTATAGGTATTTTTTCGTAATTTTTTGTAAGACACGCAAGGGGCATGTGTCCATTGCTTACCCAAAAATAGTGATACATTCGGCGCACCCATATAGGCGGAGGGGCCGTCACTGTTGCGACGACCCCTCCGCTATATTCAGTTTCCGTTGAATGCTTTACTTGGCGTAGGCAACAGATCTCGTCTCCCTAATCACAGTGATCTTGACCTGTCCGGGATACGTCATCTCGTTCTGAATCTTGTTGGCGATCTCGCCGGAGAGCGCCTCAGTCTGCTGGTCATCCATCTTGTCGGCGCCCACTATCACGCGCAGTTCCCTACCCGCCTGAATGGCATAGGTCTTTGTGACACCAGGATAGCTCATGGCGATGGCTTCGAGGTCGTTGAGACGTTTGATGTAGGCTTCCACGATTTCACGTCGTGCGCCAGGACGGGCACCCGAAATGGCATCGCATATTTGCACGATAGGTGCGAGGAGTGTGTTCATCTCAGCCTCGTCGTGGTGAGCAGCGATGGCGTTGCAGATATCCGGTTTCTCCTTGTATTTCTCTGCGATTTTGGCACCATATAGAGCATGGGGCAGATCGCTCTCCTCATCGGGCACTTTTCCGATGTCGTGCAGCAGTCCGGCTCTTTTTGCCTTTTTGGGGTTGAGTCCCAGTTCTGCCGCCATGACGGCACAAAGGTTGGCTGTTTCGCGTGCATGCTGCAAGAGGTTCTGTCCATAGGAAGAGCGGTATCTCATCTTGCCGATGATGCGTATGAGTTCAGGATGCAGGCCATGCACGCCCAAGTCGATGGCGGTGCGTTTGCCGGTCTCTATGACCTCGTTCTCAAGTTGTTTTTTCACCTTGGTCACCACTTCTTCGATGCGAGCCGGGTGAATACGTCCGTCGGCCACGAGCTGGTGCAGGGCGAGTCGGCACACCTCGCGCCGGATGGGATCGAAAGCAGAGATGACGATGGCCTCAGGGGTGTCGTCGACCACGATTTCCACTCCTGTGGCAGCCTCAAGGGCGCGGATATTTCTGCCCTCACGACCGATGATACGCCCTTTCACCTCATCGTTTTCGATATGGAAGACGCTGACGCTGTTTTCTATTGCCGTCTCAGTAGCGACGCGCTGAATGGTTTGAATGACGATTTTCTTGGCCTGCGCATTGGCATTGAGTTTGGCCTCGTCCATAATCTCATTGATATAGCTTGCAGCGTTGGTACGCGCTTCGTCTTTGAGGCTTTCCACCAGTCGGTTTTTTGCCTCTTCTGCGCTCAGGCCAGAAAGTTCCTCAAGTTTGGCACGTTCCTGGTTCTGCATTTTCTCCAGTTCGTCTTGTTTGATGACGAGGAGTTTTTTCTCGTTTTCAATGCGCTGTTGCGACTGGTCGAGTTCCTGTTTTCTCCTTCCGAGGTCTTCCTGACGCTGGTTGAGGGAGATTTCGCGCTGTTTGAGTCTGCTCTCGCTCTGCTGAATTTTTTGTGTGCGATTCTGCACCTCTTTTTCGAGTTCAGCTTTCTTGTTGATGAATTTTTCCTTCACCTCGAGCAGCTTTTTCTCTTTGAGCACCTTTGCCTCAGATTCGGCGGTGCTAATTATTTCATTATATTTTCCTTTTGCCACATGCATAAAAAACATGTAGCCGGCTATGCATCCCACGAGGAGGCATATAGCCGCGACGATTATTGTTGGAAGAACCATTTTTGTTTGTTAGTGTTTGAAATTAACATATTCTCTTTTTCATGTTCACGACTTGTTTGGGGAAGCTTCAGCGTTAATGCCCAATGCTTGCTCCACCTCTTGTGTGATTTGAAAGAGAACGTCCCTGAACTGCCCTGTATCGTTGCGCATCACCTCGCGTTCATATCTCAAGGCGATGTCAACGAGCGCCATGTACATCACCGTTTTATCACTTGTGTCGGTGCTAACGCGGTTGTGGTAGGCGTTGATGGTGTCAGTTATAAGTTTTGCGGCGTCACGATACAGTTTTTCCTCGTCGCGTAAGATCCTGACGGGAATTTCGGTATCATAGACACGCAATCTTATATGTAGTTTTTCACTTTTCTCTTCTGGCATAGCATTGTTCATTTTTCACTGAGCAACGTGATGCATTTATTGACGTCTCGGATCAGTTTGTTCAGCCTTGCCTTGGCTGCGTCGACATCACCATCTGTCGCCACGAGCATCTTAGTGGCTTTGAGCGTGCCATATTCGCGCTCCACCCTCTCGAGTCGTTGTTCCAGTCGCTGGATTGTCCTGTCACGTTCCACCAATTTTGCGGCGAGAGCAGCATTTTCCTTCCTACAGTCGTTGTACTGCAGGATAAGCTGTCTCACTCGTGTAGTGAAATGTATTATGATGTTTTCCTCAGAGGGCATTTATAAGAATTTGGCAACAAAATTACACTTTTTGTCTGTAACGTCAAAGGAAACGCCGCGTTTTTTT
>CAJONT010000132.1 GCA_905235975.1 uncultured Prevotella sp. | reverse complement strand
TGCACCGAATAAAAGCAAAAAGCGACCGAAACGAAATCGATGGAACACTGCCTTCAAAATTTTCAGAATTAATAGAACCCACCTTAACAAAGCATATCCATAATTAACAGCACATATCTACAGAAATGCAAAGAATCAGAAAAATCGTTCTCACCGTGATGCTCTTGATGCCGGTGGGAGTAGCCTTGGCACAAGGCACATGGGACAAGACCAAATGGCCCAAAGCAGAAAACTATCGTGAAGACTTGGCAAAAGACTTTAATTGGAAACCAGGTCCAAGCAACCAGCCTGTGGGCGAGGCCCGCGGCATCTTCCCCGGACGTGTGGTGATGGCACGCGACCCGAAGGCTGCACATTGGGCTGGCCGCTGGAATGTGAACGACGACCAGTGGTTCTTGGACAAGAACACCGATGCCGACCGCTGCGAGGCCATGCTCTCCACCACGCTGCAACGGCTCACGGGCACCAAGAGCGACAAGAAGGCGTGGAAGAAAATCTTCCTCTTCCACAACAACGAGATTCGCCAGATAAAGCAAGGCTACAAACCAGGCGAAGTGATTGCCATAAAAATCAACCTGAACAACAGCAACGCCAACAAAACCGACAACCTGAGCGATGCCACACCGCAGATGACGCTCGCCGTGGTGCGACAGTTGGTGAATGTGGTGGGCGTGCCGCAGTCGGACATCATCATCTTCGATGTGCGTAGGCAAATCTATGCTGAGATGGTGGAACGTATCTGGCGCGAATTTCCCGATGTGCGCTTCGTGCAGGATGGCGAAGCACGCAAGGGGCAACCCCTCAACCCCAAGTATGGCACACACAAAGGCATAGAAGCCGCCAAGTGGGTGGAGGGTGTTGAATATACCTACAACGAACGCTTCAACGAGGCGAAACTCATCGCACAGCAGGTAAAGGATGCCACTTATCTCATCAACCTGGCCATGCTGAAACTGCACTCCTATCCGTATAACTATATGGAAGACGGCGACAACGGACAGACCGCTATCACCATGTCGGCAAAGAACCATGCCGGCAGCATAAAGGGCACGCCCGAACTGCACCACTGGATCAACTCCACCGAGATACACCGTCATCAGCACGTGGACCACGGATACAATCCCCTCGTCGACTTGGAGGCTTCGCCCAATCTGGGACGCAAAACCTTGCTGTATCTGTTGGACGGACTCTATTGCGGCCGCAAGTGGAAGACCTATCCTCTCCATTTCCCCAATGCACCGTTCAACAACCAGACTGAGCCCTATGAGAATCCGGAGTGGCCCTCATGCCTCCTCGCCTCGTTCGACCCCGTCGCCCTGCAGAGTGTAGGCCTTGACATCATGTACGCACAGAGTATCAACAACCGCGAGCCGGGCTACTACAACGTGCCCCGCATCATGCTGCGCGACATGGCCGACGACATCCTGCGCGAGATGGCCACCCCCAGCCATACACCCTCGGGCACCGTCTACAAGCAGGGTGGGCAGCCCATACCAAGCCTGGGTGTGTTTGAGCACTGGAACAATGCCACCCAGATGCAGTACTCTCGCAATCTCGACCCCAAGCATGGCAAGGGAATTGAGTTTATCTACATCCCCATGGGCGATGCGAAATAAATACGTGTCCTTCTTACCTAAAAAAATATGAAAAAAATTCTCATCATGGCAGTAGCCGCCATAATGGCTACCATGAGCGCCCAAGCACAGAAGTTGCAGACCGTGGATAAAAAGGGACAGCCTGTACCCTATGCCTCCGTCCTCACCGAAGACGGCAATTTTGTCGGCGTTACCGACCTGAATGGTATCCTTGACGATGTGAAAGGAGCAAAGACCGTGTCGATCTCCCATGTGGCCTATAAAACCAAAACGGTGAATGTGGGGCAAGGCAGCGTGGTGACACTCGAAGATTCCGACTTCGACCTGCCTGAGATTACCGTCTCCAAGAAGCCGCTTGTGTATGTGCAGACCTACTACCGCATACTTTGTATGTCAGTGGACGATGATATGCCTGTGACCTATTTTCGTGCGGGAGTGCTCGACAATGCCTACGATATCCAGAAGAAGGATGTCTCAGCCGACGAAGACCATTTTTCAGCCTGCAACATGGGCCTTGCCAAGACTATACTCAATGCGTTCTTAAATCCCTTCATAAAGCGTCTGGCAGCCCTGAAAGTAGACAATATGGAGACGCGTATAAAGAAGGGTTACGATGGTATAGACATTGACTTCGTTCCCAACGGCCCCGGCAAACAGAACATCGTCGACCAGTTTGGCCTTGTAGGCACGGTGACCGACGATGAAGGTGAGCGCCGCTACTCTTGCGATACGCACCTGATGCGTAATCATGAGATTCAGGCCACAGGCAACGACAAGAAGATAGCCAAAGCCGAGAAGAAAGATAATAAGAAAAAGGACAGGAAAGACCAGACCTTCTTCGTTTTCCGTATCGACGAAGATGGAAAATATGCTCCAGAGGACTTCGTCATGTCACAAAATTACGAGACCTACACAGACGCCAAAGATGGCCATGTGATGCACATACTGATGCAGGTGTACTCCGCTGAACGTGCCTATGTCACCAAGGAAGAACTGAAACAGATGAAGAAAGACAACAAGATGAAGATGACCTACGAAAACATTGTTGAGTATGAGCGTACGCATCACATTCCGCCCCTTTCTGATGTGTTCCAGAAGAGTATTCAAGAAATAGTGAAATAGAGGGCTTGGCGGCACAGGGAATGGTATTGTAGAGTTGATAATGTAGAAAAAAGGATGAGAAGACTGTTCACAATACTGTCAGCATTGGCAGCTTGTATGGCGATGCACGCTCAACACATTGAGCAGGTGGCAAACACAGAATGGATGCGTAAGGCGGGAGACATACCTACTGCAAGCGACACAGGCTTGGAATTTGGCTTCAATACCCCTTGGGTGGGCAAGACATTCTTCTGCCCAGAGCGGCACCACGATGAGCAATGGCCGGTGCTGTGCGACGCCGGTGCCGATGATGTCTATACCATCACGCTGCCCCGCGCTACAAGCAGTGCAGGACAGGCGCTGATACACTTCCGCACCCCCATCAGCCTCGATGCCGATCACACGTACGCCTTCTCCATGAAGATAAATATGACCACGAGCGGCGAGGAATCGCTCAATGCCAAGGTGACGCTGTCGGAGAGCGACAACGACAGCTGGCAGGCCGCTTCGCAGGACGTGATGCTCACACGCGGCATCTTGCACACCGTGAACATCGACATCACGTCGGTCTACATCAGCAACCTGAAACTCACACTCGATGCCAGCGGCAACAGCGAGAACACCGTGATAGAGCTGTCGGAAATCTCGCTCCTCGACGTGACCGAAGACAGGGAGATATGGCAGGGCAGCGTGTTCTACAACTTGTATTACTATACCCCCCGCTGGTGGGTGGAAGACCCCTATATGTCGGGCACCTCGGCGAGCATGGCATGGACACAGCCCGACTTCGACGACACCATGTGGGACGATACGACAATGCCCGTCGGCAACTATGGGTTCATCAACGAGGTGCAGACCATCTGGCCCGGCGGCGATTACAACAACTACTGGATTCGCCGCACCTTCCTTTTAGATAAGGTGGAAAGCACCAGCAGCTACATCCTCAACCTCTGCCACGACGACTCCTACGAGCTCTATGTGAACGGACATTTCATCGCTTCGGGCGAGAACTGGACGGTAGGAAAGGAAACCGAAGACTTCGAGATATCGCCCGTGTTCCTGCAAGAGGGCAAGAATGTCATTGCCGTTTGCCAGAAGCAAAACTTTGGTGGAAAATTCTTCGACTGCGGACTCACCATCGTGCCCAATGCCCATGAGCAATACGACACGACCGACCCGACATCCCTCGTGGCCAACGAGCTCATGGTGGGCAATATCGACGAGTTCATCGACTACTCCTTCAACTATGGTGCATGGCTCGAACTCTACAATCCCACCAACCTGTCGGTAAACATCGGGGGCATCTACCTCAGCGACGACCCTGCGAACCCGAAGAAAGCCATGCTGACAGCCGACTACGGCATCATCAAACCTGGCGGATACAAGGTCATCTATTTCGACCACAATGCCGCCGCCGGCGAATACGGCAAGACCGCCGACAAGCAGATAGGATTCAAACTCGACGAGGAGGGGGGCATGCTCTATGTGAGCGACAGAGACGGCACACCCTTCATCGAGATGGCCTATCCCGAAGCCATCACCCGTTGCTCGTACGCAAGGAAGACCGACGGGGGGAGCGAATGGGCGTATACCGGCGATGCCACGCCCGGCGCTTCGAACAATGCCAGCGACTTTGCCAGCCGGCGGTTGGATGTGCCCACGGTCGACGAAGACTCCCAGCTGTTCACATCGCCCGTCAGTGTGAGCGTCAGTTTCCCTGAAACGGCAACCCTCCGCTACACCACCGACGGAAGCACCCCCGGCAAGGACAGCCCTCAGAGCGACAACGGGTTGTTCCACATCACCGAGACCACCACGCTGCGCCTCCGGCTCTTCCAGGAAGGGATGCTTCCCAGCGCTGTCGTCACACGCACCTACATCTATCGCAACAAAGACTACTACCTGCCCGTCATTGCCATCAGCACAGCCCCCGACAATCTCTACGGCGACTCCATCGGCATCTACTGCCAGGGTGTGAACGGCGTGGAAGGCCACGGCGGACCCGGCGGCGTGCGCTACAACCTAAACATGGACTGGGAGCGCCCCGTCAATGTGGAATACATCACCCCCGACGGCAAGATGGCTGTGAACCAGGAAGCCGAGATGACCATCGCCGGCGGGTGGAGCCGACTCTATGCACCCGCTTCCTTCAAACTCAAGGCACGTAACATCTATGAGGGACAGAAGCAATTCGACCACCAGTTCTTCCCTGCAAAACCCTACAACAAATACAAGGAAGTGCTTGTACGCAACGGCGGCAACGACAACGACTCGAAGGCACACGGACGCATCAAGGACGGCATCATCCAACAGACACTGCTCTCTTCAGGCATCTATGTAGACTGTCAGGACTTCCAGCCCACACACGTCTTCTTCAATGGCAAATACATCGGCATGCTCAACCTGCGGGAGCCGTCGAACAAATATTTCGGCACAGCCAACTACGGCTACGACAAAGACGAAATGGATGCTTTTGAGTATTCGAACGGATACTACCAGAAAGCAGGCGACGACGAGGCTTTCCGCGAATGGGTGAATCTCTCCGCGCAAGCCGCAGATGACAGCAAGTATCAAGCGCTGCGCGAGAAAGTGGACATGGACGAGTTTGCCAACTACATGGCTGCCATCACCTACATCGGCTCGTCGGACTGGATTTGCAACAACAACAATTCCAAAGGTTTCCGCTCCCGTGACGACGGGAAATTCCACATGGTGCTCTTTGATGTAGACTGGGGCTTCAGCAACGCACGCGCTCTCGCACAAATCCTCGACAGCCGTGCCAACGACCTCGTCAGAATCTTCCAAAACACCCTCGAAAACAACCAGTTCAAACGGCAGTTCATCGATGCCTACTGTCTCATGGGCGGCAGCGTATTTACCCCCACACGCTCGTCGACCATTGCCGACAGCCTCGCCCTGCTCATGGAGCCCGCCCTCAGCATTGAAGGCAAACAGCCTTGGACCTCCTTCAACGAGCTCGTGCCGCACATGACCAACGAGAATGAACGGGCCACGCGCATCAACACCCTGCGCGAGTGCATGCACCTTGGTGCGGGCATGCAGCTGAAGTTGCAGGCCAACATCCCCGAGGCGCAGTTCCGGCTCAACGGCCTGAATGTGCCCCTCGCCAAGTTCAACGGCACCGTCTTCGCACCCTTCACCCTTGAAGCGACTGCGCCCGCAGGCTACAACTTCAAAGGCTGGCGTGCCAACACCGTGTCTACCACCTATCTCAGCCAGAGAGGCGACGAGTGGGCTTTCTACGACCAGGGCTCGCTCGACGGCACCGACTGGAAGACGGCAGAGACCGTGACAGGTTGGAGCAGCGGACCGCAACCCATAGGCTATGGAAAGAGCGACATAGCCACGCAGACCGCATGGTATCACCCCACCTACTACCTGCGCAAGACCGTCACCCTGGACCGTGAGCCAGCCACCGACGATGTGTTCAGCATGAACTATCAGGCCGACGACGGATGGATTGTCTACGTGAACGGTGTGGAAGCTGCACGGCACCTCATGCCTGAGGGTGACTCCACCTACGACACCTTTGCCACCACCTATGCCGAGGGGAATCCCGACAGGGGCACCGTCGTGCTGCCTGCCCATCTCTTCCACCAAGGCGACAACATCATTGCCGTGGACCTTCACAACAACACGCTCAACTCCTCCGACATCTATTGGAACGTGGAAATCACGCTGAGTGAGACCGGCGGCGAAATCACCTACAGCGACCGCACCATCGAGATAGCCAACGACGAGACCATGGACCTGACCGCCATATTCGAGCCCCTCGGTGAGGCGTATCTTGTGGACGCCGGTGCCACACCCGTCGTCATCAACGAAATCAGTGCCTCCAACTCCGTCTTCGCCAACGACTATAACAAGCGCAACGACTGGATAGAACTTTACAACACCACCAATGCACCGGTCGATGCCAGCGGCATGTACCTCTCCGACGACCCCGACAAACCCCGTCAATATCAGATTACACCCTACGGCGACCAAACCCTCATCAATACCGTCATACCTCCGCACGGCTATCTCGTGGTGTGGGCCGACAAGACCGCCCCGCTATGGCAGCTCCATGCCAACTTCAAGCTCGGCAACAATGATGACGAATGTGTCGTCCTTACCGCCGAAGACGGCTCATGGCAAGACCGGCTCACCTATGTGAAACATGCCGGCGAGGAGAGCGTGGGCCGTTATCCCGACGGAGGCAAGCGCGTGTACCGCATGACGCGGCCCACCATCGATGCCCAAAACCAGCTCACCACCTACTCCGAATGGGTAGCCGGCACCGATGAGAACTACCCGACGCCCGACACAGGGCAAGTGCTGACAGTGAAATCAAATGCCGGCACAGGCACCGAATGCTATACCCTCGATGGTATGCGCATCGACAAACCGCAGCGCGGCATCAACCTCTTGCGCATCACGAAAGACGACGGCACCGTCGAAATCCGTAAGGTAATTATCAGATAAAACACCAAAAGGTGGGTTCTATTAATTATGTCGAGGCGATTTTTGTCTTTTAGTCGAGGGCAAAGTGTAAGTTGAAGAAGGCGTGTAGCGGGCTA
>CAJONT010000131.1 GCA_905235975.1 uncultured Prevotella sp. | reverse complement strand
TACCTTTTTCTTTCTAAAATCCTCACCACTTTAATTTAAGAATGTTTATAATCTCCTGAGCAGCAATATGTTGCTTAGGGACTTGCCTTGTCGGAAATTTCATTTACCTTAGTGGTGCGAAAACAAAGCAATCAAACTCCGACAGACATGGCAAAGATAGCACAAAAAAAGAAGAAATCACCGCTTTTGGCGGATTAAATTTTATTTCGGATAAATTACAGTGCAGAGCTACCGCCTGATGTGGTATCTTCGTGGGGTGATGCGGCGCTACCGTGTGTCTGAGGCAATATCGCTTTTCAAGATGGTGCCCAACATATAAAGACCCTTCTCGGAGAAAGCCTTAGGCATAACAGCAGAATGTTTCAGGGAATCGAACCGGTGGAAAAATTCCACCAGCTCATGCTTCTCTTCTGCATTCAATTCGAAATAACAACCAGTTGTTTAGACCGTATGGGACGAAGACCATGTTGTCGTTGCGTCACCCACCTTAAAAAATTTTCCTGCCAGATAAGCGCCAAATAAAATTGGTATTACAGCACGAAAGCCACCTCCTTGAAGGCATAAGAGCGCAGACGTCCCTCCGTATCGCATAGGATAAGGTGCCCGTCGGTGGCGACCTCGCTGATGGCAGCGGAGAAAAGACCCTCGGAATCGCGGTATGGGTGGAAGCCCTCCCTTCGGTAGAGCCGTTCGTGATACTGCCCGACGATGGCCTTTGCCTCGCCCTCCTTGAGCTGGGAAAGCCGCTTCTGCAAGTTGTCCACCACCCTTTCGGCCACTTCCTGCACGGGGATGCACCGTCCTGTGACCATGCGCAGCGAGACGGGATTGGGCGCATCGCCCACAAAGCGCACCTGGTTCACGTCGATGCCGATACCGAAGATGCAACGCTGCAGGCATCCCTTTGCCACGGATGTCTCTATCAGGGTGCCGCTCATCTTGCTGTCGCGCCAGTAGATGTCGTTGGGCCATTTGAGGGAAATACCGTCGGTATACGACGCGAGGGCATCACCTACTGCCAGAGCCCCCGCCATGGAGAGCAGGAACTGTTCTCTCACAGGCACGAAAAGAGGTTTCACAGCCACACTCATGAGCAGGTTGGCCCCTGGTTCGCTTTCCCACGTGTTGGCACCCTGTCCCCTACCCGCCGTTTGGAAGTCGGCGGTGACCACCGTCATCTCCTCTTCCAACGCAAGCTTTCTCAGGTAGCTGTTGGTGGAATCGGTTTGCTGCAGGTGGATGTAACGAACGTTCATATAGGAAGGAATTTCGGCATAGGAGTAATAGATTTTGGGAAGATAGTTTCAGAAGAGCGGCACAGGGAAAGCATCTTTTATATGACGCACCTCGTAGGGCGGTCGATCGCCCGTGACAGTGACGATGTCGAAGCGTATCTCGCAAGAGATTTGGTAGCGCCTCACATAGGCCTGGGCGGCGATGGTGAGATTGCGCACCTTCTGCCAGTTGACCGCCTCTTCGGGCTGTGAGAAGACCGTGTCGCGCCGGCTCTTCACCTCCACGATTGCCACCACCTGGTTCTCCTCATCGAGAGCCACGATGTCGAGGTCGCGGTGCCCCACACGCCAGTTGCGGTGGAGGATGCGGTACCCCTGCCCCTCCAGATACTCAGCGGCTATCTGTTCGCCCTGTTTTCCCAAATCATTGTGTACTGCCATATCCTCATGTAGCGTGTTGTGGATCCCAAACAGGATTTCCGCAACAAAAATACAGTAAAAAAAGGAGCCGACCAATAAAAATGTAGTAAATTTGCATGCTATGCTGCCGCTTGCTGTCGTCAGAAGGCTGCTGGCAGGCAGAATGAGTCCATTATATTATGACAGAGAAGCCACAACAAGCAGATATTGACGCCAGCATGATGCGTAAGGCGATAGAAGAAGCCCGCCAGGCGCTTGCCGCGGGCGAAGTGCCCATAGGAGCCGTCATCACGTGCCGCGACAGGGTGATAGCCCGCGGTCACAACCTGACGGAGACACTGATCGACGTGACGGCACATGCCGAGATGCAGGCCATCACCTCCGCCTCAAACCTGTTGGGTGGGAAATACCTGCCCGACTGCACCCTCTACGTGACGGTGGAACCCTGCGTGATGTGCGCCGGTGCTTTGGGGTGGGCGCAAGTGCGGCGAGTGGTTTACGGTGCGCCCGACGAGAAGCGGGGGTTCAGCCGTTTTGCCCCTCAGGCCCTTCACCCGCGCTGCACGGTGACAGCCGGTGTATTGGAAGAAGAATGCCGCCAGCTGATGCAGGATTTCTTCCGGAAGAAACGATAAAGAGCCTACCTTTGACAGCTAATTGTGCACAACAAATCAAAAACAAACCTTTATGAAGACTTATCTATACCTACCGTTGCTATTGGCGAGCCTGTTCATACAGCCCGCATCGGCCCAAGAAAAAAAAGCAGAAACCGTAGCGCAATACAACGCTCCCACCTGGGGAGTACATCCCTGGACGGGGAAACGCATCGGCTATTTCGGCGACTCCATTACCGACCCCCACAACAATGCTTCGGTGGCGAAATACTGGGATTTCTTAGCGTCATGGCTCGGCACCACCTCCTATGTGTATGCCGTAAGCGGCCGGCAATGGGACAACATCCCTCATCAGGCCGACCAACTATGGAAGGAACACGGCAATGAGGTGGACGCCATCCTGATTTTTGTGGGAACAAACGACTTCAACGCAGGGATACCCATCGGTGAGTGGTTTGAAGAACACGAAGAACAGGTGCTGGCAGCGGTACACGGCCCCAAGGGCATGGTACAGCGCATGAAGCGCACGCTCATCAAAGATGCGACCACCTACCGAGGCCGCATCAACATGGCACTTGAAAAAGTGAAAAGCATGTATCCCGACAAGCAAATCGTACTGCTCACCCCCCTGCACCGTGCCTTTGCCACTTTTGGAGAAAACAACATCCAGCCCACTGAAGCCTACCAGAACCTGTGCGGCGAATACTTCGACCGCTATGTGGAATCGGTGCATGAAGCCGGACAGATATGGGGCATTCCCGTGATAGACTTACACAGCATGACCGGTCTGCAGCCCATGTTGCCCGAGGGTCTTCGCTATTTTGCCAATGCTGAGACCGACCAGCTTCATCCCAATGATGACGGGCACTACCGGATGGCGCTCACGCTCTACTATATGCTCTCGACACTGCCGGGCGGTTTTTAGGTGTATTCTATTAATTCTGAATATTTATGAAGGAAATGTACCTGCATTATCGTTTCGGTCGCTTTTTGCTTTTATTCGGTGCAAAGCGTCAAGTCTCATCAGTTGTGTAGCCCGCTATACGCCTTCTGAAACTTACACTTCGCCCTCGACTAAAAGACAAAAATCGCCTCGACATAATGAATAGAACCCACCTTAATAGACCCCACCTAAAAACTGATGCGACGAAAGTCGCTCTTTATCGCTTGCAATTCTTCTCGTATTCGTTCCAGGCGGCGTTGACGTTGGTGATGGACTGGGTAGCGTACTGGAGCATGTTGGGAGCTCCGAAATGTTCGATGGTGAACCAGCCGTCGTAGCCGGTGGCGAGAAGCTGAGAAACCACTTCTTTCAACGGCATGATGCCGGTGCCGATGACGAGCGATCCGTTGTTGCGCATGGCCTTACGGTCCTTCAGGTGCACATGGTGTATGCGCTCGCGGAAATGATTGAGCGCCACCATCACCTCCTCACCTGCGAAGAGATAGTTGCCCGTGTCGAACACATGGTTGAGTTGGGGAGAAGCCGCAAAGAGGTGGTCCAAGATGGGTGTGTTATAGCAGATGGCGCGCGGATTGTCGAAATCCTCCACCATCACATCGACGCCCTCCTTTTGGGCTGCCTTGACGAAAGCCGCGATGCGCGTGCAGGCCGCATCGATGAACTGGCTGTCGGCATCCTTGGGCAACATGCCGGGCAGCAGCAAGAGGCGGTCGTACTGGCGGTGGTGCATGAAATCGAGTACCTGACGAATCACCACTGGCTGTTCGCCGTCGATAAGGTTGATGTCGGCGATGGCACAGGCATGCTGGAATCCGAGTTCATCCAACATGTTCAGCTCACTCTCGGTATTGGTGACCCTCACATCGATACCCTCATAGCCGAGTGCGCGCACGCGCTGGGCGGCTTCCTTGATACTGATGTTTTCTTGTTTGGCAATTTCGGCCACATGGTCGAAGAAGATGGAAATTCTTCTTTGGGCATAGGATTGCATGGAAGCGAGTAACATGACTGCAAGCAAAAACGTAAATTTCTTAAATCCTTTCATTTTATTGTTTTTTTAAATGTTTTTTCAAAGCATGTTGCAAATATAATAAAAAACTTTAAAGACTACAGAAAAAAAGGATTGAAAAACGTTTGGAGAATTCAATAATTTGTCATATATTTGTACAATAATTATCTATTACCACAAAATTAGGGACATTTTTTTGATTATTTACCAATATAACAATCTATTAAATTTATGGAAGACATTTCGAGAAGAGAATTTTTAAAGAGAGGAAGTGCCGCCTTGGCGGGAATGATTGTGGCGCCGACCATCGTCCCGGCCTCTGTGCTTGGGAAGAAGGTGGGCAAGAAGGCTCCCAGTGACAAACTCAACATTCTCGGCATAGGCATCGGCGGTCGCGGAGCGGCCGACTTGGCAGCGATGGAGACCGAAAACATCATCGGTCTTTGCGATGTGGACTGGAAGTATGCCAAGCATATCTTCGACAAATATCCGCAGGCGAAAGCTTACAACGACTACCGTAAGATGTATGACGAGATGCTCGACAAGGCCGATGCCGTGATGGTGGCCACTGCCGACCACACCCATGCCATCATTGCTGCCGAGGCCATCGTGGCCGGTAAGCATGCATACGTGGAGAAGCCCTTGACACTGTATGCCTACGAGAGCCGTCTGCTCACCAAGTTGGCAGCAAAGTACAAGGTAGCCACCCAGCAAGGCAACCAGGGTGCCTCGGGTGAGGGTACACGCAAGGCGCTGAACTGGCTGTGGAACGGCGAGAT
>CAJONT010000130.1 GCA_905235975.1 uncultured Prevotella sp. | reverse complement strand
TGCCCTACAAAAATAGGAAAAAAACGTGTAACACGAAAAAACCGCCCCTCGATTATTGTGAAATTCGAGAAAAAAGCGTAGATTTGCAGTCGCACGAGAAGGCTTTCACCAACCCTGCCCCTTTGGGCCGACCTTAAATCCCCGTGCGCAAACTATTATGATAATCGACTACCAGAACATTGAAGAACTGAAACAAATGAACTTCAAGGGTGGCAACGGCGAACTTGACACCCGCAACTACGTTGACGAGAAGAACAAGATTATGATGAGCAGCCTGAAGCCGGGCGCCAACAGCGGTTTTCACAAGCATGAGACAAACTCGGAGATTGTGTACATCATCAGCGGCCAGGGACACTTTGCATACGACGACACCACAGAGGCAGTCAAAGCCGGCGACGTGCACTATTGCCCGATGGGACATGGCCATGCCATGTACAACGACGGTAGCGACGACCTGGTGTATTTCGCCGTCGTCCCCGAGCACATCTGATTAAAGTCTCTCTCCATCCAAACCCGTTTACCTCCTGTCACCCCGTTTGTTAGACATGCGGCAGGAGGGTGTTTTTCATTTTCCGCATCCGCCTCAGTGAGAGGAGGGAGGAAGTATCAATACCCATAGCAACCCCAAGAACCAAGATACATGGCAACAGTAGACGACAAGAAAGTGATTTTCTCGATGGTTGGTGTGAGCAAGACCATCCCACAGAATCAGAAGCAAGTGCTCAAAAACATCTACCTGAGTTTTTTCTACGGAGCGAAGATAGGCATCATCGGCCTCAACGGTGCCGGCAAGTCGACCCTCATGAAGATTATCGCCGGACTGGACCAGCGCTATCAGGGCCGCGTGGTGTGGAGTGCCGGCTACTCGGTGGGCTACCTGCCCCAGGACCCTCCGCTCGACGAGTCGAAGACAGTGAAGGAAAACGTGATGGAAGGTGTGCAGCACGTATATGACGCGCTTGCCGAATACGATGCCATCAACGTGAAGTTCGGCTTGCCCGAATACTACGAGGATGCCGACAAGATGGACAAGCTGATGAGCCGTCAGGCCGAGCTGCAAGACATCATCGATGCCACCGACGCGTGGAACATGGATGCCAAGCTGGACCGCGCCATGGCCGCACTGAACTGCCCTCCCGGCGACTGGCGTGTGGACAACCTGTCGGGCGGCGAGCGTCGCCGTGTGGCGTTGTGCCGCCTGCTGCTGCAGAAGCCCGACGTGCTGTTGCTCGACGAGCCCACCAACCATCTCGACGCCGAGTCGATAGACTGGCTGGAACAGCACCTGCAACAATACGAAGGCACGGTGATAGCCGTGACCCACGACCGCTACTTCCTCGACGATGTGGCAGAGTGGATACTGGAGTTGGACCGCGGCGAGGGAATCCCCTGGAAAGGCAACTACTCGTCCTGGTTGGAGCAGAAGAGCCTGCGCATGGCCCAGGAAGAGAAGACAGCCTCCAAGCGCCGCAAGACCCTTGAGCGCGAACTGGAGTGGGTGCGCATGGCACCCAAGGCCCGCCATGCGAAGGGCAAGGCGCGTCTCGATGCCTACGACAGGATGCTGAACGAGGAACAGAAGCAGAAGGAAGAGAAGTTGGAAATATTCATTCCCAACGGTCCGCGCTTGGGCAATAAGGTGCTTGAGGCGCATCAGGTGGCGAAGGCTTTCGGCGAGAAAGTGCTCTTCGACGACCTCAACTTCATGCTGCCTCCCAACGGCATCGTCGGCGTAATAGGCCCCAACGGTGCCGGCAAGACCACCCTGTTCCGTCTGATCATGGGATTGGAGCAGCCCGACGGCGGCACCTTCGACGTGGGCGAGACGGTGAAACTGAGCTATGTGGACCAGCAGCACAAGGACATAGACCCCGCGAAGAGCGTGTACGAAGCCGTGAGCGGCGGCAACGAGACCATCCGCATGGGCGGCCGCGACGTGAACGTCCGTGCTTACCTGTCGCGTTTCAACTTCAGCGGTGCCGACCAAGAGAAGAAGTGCGGCGTGCTCTCCGG
>CAJONT010000129.1 GCA_905235975.1 uncultured Prevotella sp. | reverse complement strand
ATAGAACACTCCCACGTTTGTTAGAAAACTGGTCTTGTCATCTTTTACACCTCATCGCCGTCGACAAACCCACGCTTGAGGTACACTTCCTCGGCATCGGCATCCGCAAGCAGCAGACCGCCCGCCTGGTGTTCACCTCGAAGGTAGGCCGCGGCATCAAAGCCACTGTGGTAGACCTGGGCAACCGCTTCCGCCTCATCAGCCAGGAAGTGGAGTGCATCGAGCCGAAGCCCATGCCCAACCTGCCCGTGGCCTCTGCCCTGTGGGTACCCCAGCCCACCTTTGAGATAGGTGCCGGAGCCTGGATTCTGGCCGGAGGTACACACCACAGCGCCTTCTCTTACGATATCACCGAGGAGTACTGGGAGGACTTCGCAGAGATTCTGGGACTTGAGTATGTCAAGATAAACAAAGACACGAAGACCTACGAGTTTAAGCAGACCCTCCGCAATAACGAGGTGTACTATATGCTGAACAAAGCTCTGCTTTAACCATTGATAGAAAGAAACGCTCCATACCGCTAATATACAAGCACATGACAGCAAGACAAACGATAGAATCGGGCAAGGCTGTGCTCGGCATTGAGTTTGGTTCCACCCGTATCAAGGCCGTGCTTATCGATGAGGAGAACAAACCCATCGCGCAAGGCAGCCATGAGTGGGAGAACCAACTCGTGGACGGTCTGTGGACCTACAGCATAGAAGCCATCCTGCACGGACTGCAAGACTGCTATGCCAGTCTGCGTGCCGACGTGCGCAAGCAGTACGACACCGAGATAGAGACCCTGGCCGCCATCGGCGTGAGCGCCATGATGCACGGCTACATGGCTTTCGGTGCCGACGACGAGATACTGGTGCCCTTCCGCACATGGCGCAACACCAACACCGCAAAGGCCGCTGCCACCCTCTCCGAACTCTTTGCATACAACATACCCCTCCGCTGGAGCATCTCCCACCTCTACCAGGCCATTCTCGACCACGAGGCACACGTGCCCCACATCAAGTACCTCACCACCCTGGCCGGCTACATCCACTGGCGCCTCACGGGAAAGAAAGTGTTGGGTGTGGGCGATGCCTCCGGCATGCTCCCCGTGGACCCCGAGACGAAAACCTACGCAAAGGCGATGGTGGAGAAGTTCGACGAGCTGACCGCTCCTTACGGCTACGGCTGGCGACTCACCGACATCCTGCCCGATGTGCTGAACGCCGGCGAGGAAGCCGGTTGCCTGACCGAGGCAGGTGCCAAGCTGCTCGACGTGTCGGGGCATCTGGCTCAAGGCATCCCCTTCTGTCCTCCGGAAGGCGACGCAGGAACGGGCATGGTGGCTACCAACGCCGTGAAACAACGCACGGGCAACGTGTCGGCAGGCACCTCGTCGTTCTCAATGATCGTGCTGGAGAAAGACCTCTCCAAGCCCTATGAGCCCATCGACATCGTAACCACCCCCGACGGCAGTCTGGTGGCCATGGCCCACTGCAACAACTGCACGTCGGATATCAATGCCTGGGTGCACATCTTCAAAGAATATCAGGAGATGATGGGTATTTCTGTGGATATGAATGAGATATATACCCGACTGTTCAACAAGGCCCTTGAGGGTGATGCCGACTGCGGCGGACTGATGGCATACAACTATGTCTCCGGAGAGCCTATTACCGGGCTTGCCGACGGCCGTCCGCTCTTCGTGCGCAGTGCCAATGACAAGTTCAACCTCGCCAACTTCATGCGTGCCCACCTCTATGCCTCGGTGGGCGTGCTGAAGATAGGCAACGACATCCTCTTCCAAGAAGAGCACATCAAGGTGGACCGCATCACGGGCCACGGCGGACTCTTCAAGACAAAGGGTGTGGGACAGCGCATACTGGCCGCCGCCCTCAACTCGCCCATCTCCGTGATGGAAACAGCCGGCGAAGGCGGTGCGTGGGGCATTGCCCTGCTGGCCTCGTTTGCAGTGAACAACCGCGACGGAGAGAATCTTGCCGACTACCTTGAGCACAAGGTGTTTGCCGGCAACGCCGGTGTGGAGATCGTTCCCACTGCCGCCGACGTGGAAGGATTCAACCAATACATCGAGCGCTACAAGGCCGGCTTGGGCATCGAAGAAGCCGCCGTGCGCTGCAAGTCATAAAATCAATTCTGAAAACCATGAAGAGAATCATTTTTGCAGGATGTATGACTGCCGTCGCCCTCACCCTGACAGCCCAGGACATGACGGTGCGCATAGCAGCCGACAAAGGCACGCAGAAGATATACAAGGAAATCTACGGACAGTTTGCCGAGCACCTCGGCACCTGCATCTACGGCGGTCTGTGGGTGGGTCCTGAGTCGCCCATCCCCAACACCGACGGCTACCGCAACGACGTATTAGGTGCCCTTCAGGCGCTCCATGTGCCCGTGCTACGCTGGCCCGGCGGCTGTTTTGCCGACGAGTACCACTGGCGCGACGGCATCGGTCCCCGTTCGGAGCGTCCCACGTTGCAGAACAACAACTGGGGCGGCACGATAGAGGACAATTCCTTCGGCACACACGAGTTTCTGAACCTGTGCGAACTGCTGGGCTGCGAGCCCTACATCAGCGGCAACGTGGGCAGCGGCACAGTGGAAGAGCTGGCCAAGTGGGTGGAATATATGACGAGCGACGGCAACACACCGATGGCCAACCTGCGCCGCAAGAACGGCCGCGAGAAGGCCTGGAAGGTGAAGTTCTTAGGTGTGGGCAACGAGAGCTGGGGCTGCGGAGGCAACATGCGTCCGGAGTACTACAGCGACCTCTTCCGCCGCTACCAGTGCTACTGCCGCAACTACGACGGCAACCAGCTGTACAAGGTGGCGAGCGGTGCGAGCGACTACGACTACAACTGGACGAAGGTGCTCATGGAGAACGTGGGCCATCAGATGCACGGCCTGTCGCTCCACTACTACACCGTGACCACCTGGTCGGGGAGCAAAGGAAGCGCCACGCAGTTCAGCGACAACGACTACTACTGGACCTTGGGCAAATGTCTTGAGATAGAAGACGTGATAAAGAAGCATGCCGCCATCATGGACGCGCGCGACCCGGGCAAGAGAATCGGCCTGCTCGTGGACGAATGGGGCACCTGGTGGGACGAGGAGCCCGGCACCATAAACGGCCACCTCTACCAGCAGAACTCCATGCGCGACGCCTTCGTGGCAGCGCTGACGCTGAACGTGTTTCACCGCCACACCGACCGTGTGCGCATGGCCAACATCGCCCAGATAGTGAACGTGCTGCAGTCGATGATCCTGACCGACACGAAGGGTTCGGGCCACATGGTGCTCACCCCCACCTACCATGTGTTCAACATGTACAAAGGATTCCAGGAAGCCACCTATCTGCCCACCGAAGCCACCTGTGACACCCTCAGCGTGGGCGGCGACAGCCGTACGCCCGCACGCAAGGTGCCCCTCGTATCGGTGTCGGCAGCCCGCAAGACCGACGGCGGCCTCATCGTGTCGTTGGCCAACGTGAGCCTCGACAAGGCTCAGGAGGTGGAACTGAATCTCGACGGCTATCAGGCACGCAATGCCACCGGCCAGCTGCTCACCTGCCGCTCCATCACCGACTACAACGACTTCACGCACCCCGACCGCGTGTCACCTCAACCAATGAAAGACCTGAAGGTGAAGAAGAACACCCTGAGGGTGAAACTCCCCTCCAAGTCGATAGCAGTAATAGAACTCTAAGCCAAACAAACATATAAATTAAGACATGAACAACAAAGTGTTAATGAACAAGGCGGCCGACAACATCCGTATCCTCGCCGCCTCTATGGTAGAGAAAGCGAAGTCGGGCCATCCCGGCGGTGCCATGGGTGGTGCTGATTTCATCAACCTGCTCTACTCTGAGTTTCTGGTGTACGACCCCGAGCATCCCGAGTGGGAAGGACGCGACCGCTTCTTCCTGGATCCCGGCCACATGGCTCCCATGCTTTACTCACAGCTGGCACTCACCGGCAAGTTCT
>CAJONT010000128.1 GCA_905235975.1 uncultured Prevotella sp. | reverse complement strand
TCTGTGTGGGCAAGGATTACTATATGGTAAGCACCACTATGCACATGTCGCCGGGGGCTCCTATCATGCACTCACGCGACATGAAACACTGGCAAATCATCAGTTATGTGTTTGATGCCTTGCATGAGAGTCCGGCAAACGACTTGGATGGGGGCAACATCTACAGTCGCGGACAGTGGGCGGCTTCTCTTCGTTACCATAAGGGCACGTTCTATGTGTTTTTTGGCACAGGTGTTCATTCTTATCTTTTTAAGACAAAAAATCCTACAGGTACGTGGAAGATGGCAGCACAATTCAATCGATACTACCATGATGCTTCCATACTTTTCGACTCCGACGGGAAGGTGTATCTCGTACATTGTCTCAACGCGGTGATGTTCGTGAAGCAGTTCACGGACGACTTGCAGGGCTTTGCTGATGGCGACGGTAATGGCACGCAGATTGTCGCACTGAATGACGGCTTTCTGCATGAAGGCGTACATGCTTACAAAATCAATGGCAAGTACTATCTGACCACCATTTGGTGGCCGAGAGGGGGCGATCGTACGGAATTGTGCTTCCGCTCCGACAATGTGACAGGACCTTATGAGCAACGTACCATCTTAAGTGATGACTTGGGTTTTGCCCGTCATGGTGTGGCACAAGGCGGCATCTGGCAGGCTGCCAACAAGCAATGGTATGCCATGCTGTTCCAAGACCATGAGGGGGTGGGACGTATCCCTTGCCTGCTGCCTTGCACATGGGTAGACGGATGGCCTGTGTTGGGTGATGAGAAAGGAAAAACGCCACAGCTATTCACTATTCCGAAAGTGAAGGAGACAGGAACGACCCAAATCGTGGCCAGTGATGATTTTTCTGACAAGCAATTAAACCTCGTATGGCAGTGGAATCATAATCCTGACAATACCCTTTGGAGTCTGTCGGAACGCCCCGGTTTCCTGCGATTGCGGACGGGAAAAGTGGTCAACAACTTGTTTGAAGCCAGGAACACGCTCACGCAACGTACGATGGGTCCTCACTGCATTGGTACGGTGCGCATGGACATCAGCCACATGCTGACAGACGACCATGCAGGTCTTTTCTCCTTCTGTTCCCAACCAGGCGGACTGATGATTGTGAAAAATTCCGGTGAGTATGAGTTGCAAATGATTGACCGTGGAGAAATCAAGGCGAGACAGTCTTTTTCAAATACGGAAATCTGGCTGCGGATGGAGTGTGATTTTAACACCGACACAGCGCACTTCTCCTATAGTACCAACGGCCATGTGTTCACTCCTTTGGGCAAGCCCTTCCACATGATTTTCAGCTTGGATCACTTTACGGGCAATAAGTTCGCCATCTTCAACTATGCTACCCGACAAGAAGGGGGCTATGTGGATATAGACAGCTTTGAATTTAACCAATAACATATATACCATGAAAAGATTTGCATTTAAAATGTTCTTGAAACCTGGATGTGAAAAGGAGTATGCCAAAAGACACGCTGCTATCTGGCCAGAGCTGGTGGCGATGATAAAAGAACAGGGCGTGGGCAATTATAGTATCTTCTGGGACAAGGATACAAACATCCTTTTCGCCTATCAGGAATGCAGCGGCGAAGGCAATAGTCAGGATACCACAGATGTGGATCCCGTTACACAGAAATGGTGGGACATGATGGCCGATATCATGGAAGTGAACGAAGACAACTCCCCCGTAACGATACCCATCGAAGAGGTGTTCCATCTTGATTAGGCTTATAATCTGTTTCTTGACCAAGGGTTCTTGCCGATGTGGGGTAAAGGAAGAAAAATACGCAAACGTTTGCGTCGTTTGGGATTTTTTCTTATATTTGCAGAAATATTGCTTTTTTTACCATGAAATCGCAAAGAACATCCCTAAAGGATTTGGCGGAAATACTGGGCGTATCCATCGCTACGGTTTCAAGGGCGTTGCGCGGAAGCCATGAAGTGAGCGAGGAGATGCGGGCAAAGGTAAAAGCCTTGGCCAAGGAACTTAACTACCGCCCGAACCCCTTTGCACAGAGCCTTCGCAAGGAAGCTCCACGTATGATAGGTGTCGTCGTACCCAATCTCGTCACGCATTACTATTCGTCTGTGCTCGACGGCATAGAGGAATATGCCAGACAATTTGGCTATTCGGTGTTCAGCTGCAACAGTCATGAAGACCATGTGAGGGAGGAGCAGGCCATCGACAACTTCATCTCTATGCACGTGGAGGGCATCATTGCCTGTCTGGCACAAGACACGGTAGACTACAGCCATTTCAACGAAATATACGAGATGGGCATACCTCTCGTCTTCTTTGCCCGCACCTGCCTGCCCGATATGTTCTCACATGTGGTGGCTGATGGGGATGTGGCAGCCCAGAATGCCACCCGCCACTTCCTTGAAACAGGAAGCAAAAGAGTGGCGTTCGTCGGCGGACCCAACCATCTCGACATGGTGAAGCGTCGCAAGCACGGCTATCTTGAGGCGCTCAGAGAATTTCATATCCCCATCGACCGTTCTATCGTGGTATGCGACAAGATAGATTACGAAGTGGCGAGAAATGCGACCCTCCGAATGCTACAGGGCGAGAATCCTCCTGATGCCATCTTGGCTTTCAACGACATCATCACTTATGCGGCGTTTGAGGCGATAAAGAGTCTTGGCCTGCGCATTCCCGAGGATGTGGCCATAATAGGATTCACCGACGGCGACAGCGCCGCATACGTGACACCAAGACTTACGGCCATCATGGACCAGGCAAGAATCCAAGGAATGAGAGCCTGTGAATTGTTGCTACGCAACATCAACGGCGACAAGAAAATCTACCACGAGGTTGTACCCATGATTTTGAAAATCAGAGACAGCAGCGCGAAACAAATCTAACAACTACTATAAACTATGCAAATACTTAAATCTACAATCACAGTGATAGCGTTACTGCTGACGATGACAGCAAGCGCTGCAAAGAAAACGAAAACAATCAAAACCGATTTTGTTACGGTCAAGGTGGAAAAACCTTTGAAAAACGGTGCCAAATGGGTCCGTCTGCAGGTGGTCAACGACAACATCATAAGGGTTGAAGCCACGGCTGAGGATGAATTTCCACAGAAAACGAGTCTGATGATTGTTCCGCAGACGGCATCTCCTACGTTCAATGTAACCGATGAGAACGGAATGGTGACAGTGGAAGCAAAAAAAGTGAAAGCTGTAGTGAACAAAGCCGATGGTGAAGTGAAGTTTTATGATGCAAATGGCCAACTCATGCTGAAAGAGGCCAAACAAGGTAAAACTTTTGAGCCTTTCCGCGTGCCAGACAGGGAAATCGGCATCGGCACGCTCACTGAGGAGCAGAGAAACGGTTTCAGTTGGCGTGCCGTGTTCGACAGTCCTGATGATGAGGCTTTTTACGGACTGGGACAACATCAGGCCGAGGACTATAACATGAAAGGCATCAACGAGGACTTGTTCCAGTATAATACAAAGGTGAGTGTACCCTTCGTGTTGAGCAACCGTAACTATGGCATCCTTTGGGACAGCTATTCATATTGCCGCTGGGGCAACCCCAATGAGTATATGCAACTGAACAGAGCTTTCAAACTCTACGACAAAAATGGGGTGGCAGGTCATCTCACGGGCACCTATGTGGACAAGGACGGAAAGAAACTGGTGAGAGATGAGGACAGCATCTACTACGAGTTCGACTGTCCCCAAGCCTCTGTCATTGCCAATAAAACCGAAAACGGCGGCATCAAGAACCTGCCGAAGGGGTTTAACCTGGATGGTGCAAAGGTAGTATATGAAGGCTTTATCGAGGCTCCGGAAACAAATCTCTATCATTTTATCCTCTATTATGCCGGATATACCAAAATATATATCGGGGGAAAGGAAGTGGTGAGTGAACGTTGGCGTACGGCATGGAACCCCAACAGTTGGAAGTTCAGAACACAGTTGCAGAAGGGCAAGAAGACACAGATACGCATAGAATGGCAACCTGATGGTGGCGTAAGCTACTGCGGACTGCGAGTGGCTACGCCCCAGACAGCTAAGGAGCAAGGCAACCTGAGTATATGGAGCGAGATGAGCCGCGATATGGACTACTACTTCATTGCAGGACAAAATGCCGACGAGGTGATTGCCGGATACAGAACCCTCACGGGTAAGGCACCTGTCTATCCTAAGTGGGTACTTGGCTTCTGGCAGAGTCGTGAACGTTACAAGAGCAGTGCCGACATCGAGGAGACATTGGCCGAATTCCGCCGCCGCCACGTGCCTGTGGACAATATTGTGCAAGACTGGAACTACTGGCCCTTGCCCGATTGGGGTAGTCACCAGTTCGAGACTTCGCGTTTCCCCAATCCCCAGGCCATGCTCGACAGTGTGCATCAGATGCACGGAAGGTTCATGATTTCTGTATGGCCCAAATTCTACGACACCGTCGACAATTACAAGGAACTCGATGCGAAAGGATGGATTTACAAGCAGGCCATCACCGACGACATACACGACTGGCTGGGATACCGTGGCTCCTTCTACGATGCCTATGATGCCGGTGCAAGGAAGATGTTCTGGCGGCAGATGAACGAGCGACTCTTCTCTAAGTATAACTATGCCATCGACGCATGGTGGATGGATGCCTCTGAACCCAATGTGCGTGACTGTACCCCTATCTGGTACCGCAAGGCACTCAGCGGTCCCACCGCTTTGGGCAGTTCAACAGAGTTTTTCAATGCGTATTCGATTGTGAATGCAGATGCCATCTACAACGGTCAGCGCTCAGTGCGCCCCAACCAACGTGTCTTCCTGCTCACACGAAGCGGATTCGCCGGGGAACAGCGTTATTCTACCGCCACATGGAGCGGTGACATCGGCACACGCTGGGAGGACATGCGTGCCCAGATGACGGCTGGTCTGAACTATTGCATGAGTGGCATTCCTTTCTGGGGCATGGACCAGGGTGGCTTCTCTGTGGAGAAACGCTTTGAGGCTGCTCAACAGGTGTTCGATGCCACGGGAGTGGAAAACAGCGACCTGACTGAATGGAGAGAGTTGCAGACCCGCTGGAATCAGTTCGGCTGCTTCATCCCCTTGTACCGGGCACACGGACAGTGGCCGCTGCGTGAGGTGTGGAACATCGCGCCCGACGACCATCCTGCCTATAAAACCATCGTGTGGTACGACCGCTTGCGCTATCGCCTCATGCCCTATCTCTACAGTATGGCTGGCTGGGCGCATTTCAAAGATTACACCTTGATGCGCGGTCTCATCATGGACTTCAATGGCGAC
>CAJONT010000127.1 GCA_905235975.1 uncultured Prevotella sp. | reverse complement strand
GGCGAAGGAAGACGAGATACTGAAAGCCAATCTCGTGAAAGACTGGAAGAACGGTTTCCAGCACAGCATACCCGTGAGCGGCAACTTCACCCTCTTCAACTACCTGAACATAAACCCCTCCTTCAACTTTTCGGATGTGATGAACTTCAACAAGGTGACACGTTCATGGGACGAAGCGAACCAGGTGGAACTCTGCGACACCACCTACGGGTTCTACAACGTCTACAGTTGGGACCTCAGCATGGGACTGTCGACCAAGTTGTATGGTATGTACATTCCCAACCGTAAGATATTCGGCGACAAGATCAATGCCATCCGCCACGTCATCACCCCCACCGTGTCGTTCAGGTATGCGCCCGACTTCGGCAGCAGCCGTTACGGCTACTACGACACCTACCTGCGCACCGATGAAAACGGCGAAGTGACCCTTGTGCAGTATACCCCCTACGCCAACAGCCTCTACGGAGTGCCTTCGAGAGGGCGCACCGGCAGTGTGTCGTTGGACCTGTCGAACAACATTGAAATGAAGGTGAAGTCGGACAAAGACACCACCGGCATAAGGAAAATCAGCATCCTCGACGAACTGGGTGCCAACATGTCGTACAACATGGCCGACAAGGAACGTCCATGGAGCAACCTGAGCATGCGCCTGCGCCTGAAGCTATCGAAGAGCTACACCTTCAACATGAACGCCGTATTCAACACCTACGCCTATGAGCTTGACGAGAACGGACGTCCCTACATAGGCACCCACACCGAATGGGGCTACGGACGTTTCGGCCGTTTCCAAGGCACGTCACAGAACCTCTCGCTTACCATCAATCCCGAAAAGCTGCGCAAGTGGTTCAACCATGAAAGCAAAGATGAGGACGAGGATGATGAATATGACGACGATGAGATAGACACCGACATAGAGACCAACATCGACGACAAAATGGTGAACAACCGGCGCAATGGCCGGAAGAATGGCAGCAGCAAAGCAGAGACCGACGAAGACGGCTACATGCTGTTCAACATGCCCTGGTCGCTCACCATAGGCTACGGTATCACGATGCGCGAGAACACGAGCGGCAAGTTCAACACCAAGTCGATGCGCTATCCCTACAAATTCAGCCAGACGCTGAACTTCAACGGCAACGTGCGTCTGAGTGAGGGATGGAACATCAATTTCTCGTCGGGCTACGACTTTGAGAACAAGAAGATGTCGATGACCACGGCATCGCTGTCGCGCGACCTGCACTGCTTCAACATGTCGTGCAGCGTGGTGCTCAGTCCCTACACCAGCTACAACTTCACGTTCCGATGCAATGCCTCGACGCTGACCGATGCGCTGAAATATGACAAGCGCAGCGGCTACAGCAATGCCGTGCAATGGTATTGATGCCGGTGCGCTTATCCCATCAGTTGCTTCAGCGAATCAGACTCGCCCACCACCCAAAGGATATCGCCTTTCTCAAAGCGGTAGGAAGCTTTCACGATAGAAAGGTTCTCCTTTCCTTCTTCCAAGCCCACCACCATACAATTGTACTTGTGCCTGATGCCGCTTTCCTGTAAGGTCTTGCCCAAGAAAGGACAACTGCCCGTGACCACCATGCGCTGCAGTTTCATCTCTCTCTTCTCCAGTTCAAGATCCTCTTCGAAGACATTTTCCTCTATGGCCTTGCCGAAGGTAGTCAGCTGTTCGTCGCTGCCTATCACCTGCATGCGGTCGCCGGGGAAGATCACGGCATCGCCCTCGGGGATGTTGAAGCGCCGTCCCGCGCGCAGGATGCTGCTCACATGCACGCCATACTTCTGTCCGAGCCCCAGTTGCTTTAGTGTGGAGCCCGCCCACGTAGACCCTGCCGGCACATCAAAATCGGCTATGTGCACATTGCGGTCGAGCAGGCGTCCCTCATAAAGCGGGCGTTTGTGTCCATGCACCTGTGCCTCTATGTCGCGCGACCTGAGATTCTGTATGAACATACGCTCCATACCGATGCTCCTTTTCTTAATAGTGCGCGACATTATCACGAGAATCATGACAGCGAGCGCGATGCACACCAACAGTGCGCTGGAGAAACGGGTGAGACGGTGCAGGATGAAAAACACGAAGCCCAACACGATGACCATCCTTACGAGCACGGTAAACATGAGAGGGAAGCGGTTTTTCCTGTCCTCCGACCACAGTTCACGAAACTCGTTGCTGCGGTTCTTTTTCATAATGATAGCACGCAAGAAAGGAGAGATGAACAAGATGGTGAGCACGGCACAGAGGCAATCGGCCCAGAAGAGCGGCATCAAGTTCTGCAGTAACGGCAGGACAAGCATGAACATGATGGCTATGCCGGCTGCCGAGAGAACCGAATAGATAAGCGTGTTGATGCCAATAAGGATGAGCAGCGACTTCCACTTGCTTCTGCTGTTCTTGGCACCCGGCTGACTCAGCGTGATGTGGTTCATCCCCCTGATCCATTTCTTGGGCAGCCGCTTCTCCAACATGTCGTAGGCAGGCACGGCAGCCTTTATCATATAAGGCGTAATGAAAGTGGTGATGACAGAAACCGCCACGACCACGGGGTAGAGGAACTCGCCGATGACACCGAGCGACAGACCGAGCGATGCAATGATGAACGAGAACTCACCTATCTGAGCCATGGAAAATCCGCACCGCATGGCCGACTTGAGCGACTGTCCGCTGAGGAGGAATGCCAAGGAGCCGAAGACAGCCTGTCCGATGATGATGGTAAGCACCAGTGCCAGGATGGGCAGTGCGTAATTCACCAGTACCATCGGATCGACCAACATGCCTACCGACACGAAGAAGATGGCGCCGAAGAGGTTCTTCACCGGCTCCACCAGTTTGATAATCCTCTCCGCCTCCACCGTTTCTGCCAAGATGGAACCCATGATGAAGGCACCGAAAGCGCTGCTGAATCCCACTTTCGTTGAGACGACCGCCATGAGACAGCACAGTCCGAGCGAGACGATGAGGAGCGTCTCTGCATTGATGAACTTTCTCAGCGAACGGAGCATATAAGGGATAAGGTAGATTCCCACCACAAACCAGAGCACAAGGAAGAATACTATCTTGAGCACGCTCATCACCATCTGTCCGCTGTTGGGATCATCGCCACTCGCAATGGCAGAAAGCATCACCATCATGACGATGGCCAAGATATCCTCCAGGATGAGCACACTCATCACCATACCGGCAAACTGCTGCTGCCTGATACCCAAGTCGTCGAACGCCTTGTAGATGATGGTGGTGGAGCTCATGGCGAGCATACCGCCAAGGAAGATGCAGTCCATCTGTTTCCACCCGAACAGATGTCCCACTATGATGCCCAACGACATCATAAAGAAGATGATGGTGCAAGTGGCGATGAATGGTGCCACTCCCATCTTGAGAATCTTCTTGAACGAGAAATCCAGTCCGAGCGAGAAGAGGAGGAATATGACGCCGATATTGGCCCATGTCTCAATGTTCTCTGCATCGACCACCGACCGTGTATAGGGCATGTGGGTGCTCACGAGGAAACCTGCCACGATGTACCCCAACACAAGAGGCTGTTTCAGTTTTTTAAAGATGATGCTGACTACACTCGCCACTACGAGTATCTGTGCAAGGTCAACGACGATGGTAGGAATCTCTGCCATAATTATTCAAATAGTGTTTAAAAAACTGCCCTCGCTTCGCAGAGGAAGGAGAGCAGTGTTGTTTTAATCGTTGTATGCCGCTGTAAACTCACATATCTTTACTATCACCTGCATGGCTTTCTCCATGACCTGGACGGACACAAACTCGTAAGGTCCGTGGAAATTGACGCCGCCCGCAAAGATATTGGGGCATGGCAGGCCCTTGAAGGAGAGTTGCGCCCCGTCGGTACCACCCCTGATGGGCATCACCTTCGAGGGAACGCCGCACTCCTGCATGGCTTTGAGCACAAGGTCGATTACATGCATGTTGGGGTCTATCATCTCCTTCATGTTGTAATACTGGTCGTTGACCTGCACTTCACACACTCCTTCGCCATACTTCTCATTGATTTTGTCGGCGCACTCCTTGAAGAACGCCTTGCGCTGTTCAAAGCGGTTGCGGTCGTGGTCGCGAATGATGTACGAGAGCTGTGCATTCTCGATATTGGCCTGTATGCCCAGCAGGTGGTAGAAGCCCTGATAGCCTTCCGTGGCCTCTGGGGTCTCATTGGCAGGCAGCAGCGCGATGAACTCGGCAGCCACCCTGTTGGCATTGATCATCTTCCCCTTGGCATAGCCCGGATGCACGCTGATGCCCTTGATGCGCACCTTGGCGCCGGCAGCGTTGAAGTTCTCATACTCCAGTTCGCCGAGGTCGCCGCCGTCGACGGTATAGGCCCACTGGCATCCGAACTTTT
>CAJONT010000126.1 GCA_905235975.1 uncultured Prevotella sp. | reverse complement strand
TCCGCATCGCTCTCCAGCGTCTTTATGAGCATACGGTTCTGCACCGTCTCGGTGAGCACGCTCTGCACCTTGCTGTCGAAGGTACGTACTTCGCGTGACAGTTCACGCATCTTACGGATATACACCCTGCTGAGCACCAACACCACAGGAATCATAGATACGATGACGAGGGACAGCACCTTGTCCATGATAAAGAGATAGCAGAAGGCACCCACAAACATGGTGAGCGTAGAGAGCGTGCTGGGTATCGTTTCCGTAAGGAAATTGATGACATTGTTCACATCAAACTCAAGGCGGTTGAGCACATCGCCGCTGTGCCGTGCCTCCTTGCCATACCACTCCGAACGCAGCAACCGGTCGAGCATACGCTGCTGCATACGGTTTTGTGCCTTGATGCCCAAGATATTGCGAATCCAAATGCTTGAGATATGCAGGGCGAAGTCTATCAGATACAACAGACCCATAAAGCCCACCGCCAAATAGAGGTTGCCCTCCGTGTTGCCCGAGGCCACATCCACGGCATGCTGCACCCCCCACACCATAGAGAGACTTATGCCAACCTCAAGCAAGCCAATGGAGGCATTGAGGATAGCTTGCAAATGATTGCCCTTCCAGGCTCTCCAAAGCCAGAGGAGCAATTCCTTGATAGTATATTTGCTGTCTTCAACCCTTAAATAACTTCTCAAGTTCATAGTATTCTACCTTGTATCGGCTCCCCACATCAGCTTTTCACGCAGCGTGCCGAAATAGCTGTGGTCGGGACGTTTGATTATTTTTATTAGATATGGTGCCCTGCTGATAATAAGCGTACGGTCTTCGGTACAGTCCTGCGAACGGCCGTCGGCTGCCACCAGAAAATGACGACTGCGACTGGTGACGTTCAGACGTACCACGGCAGTGTCGGGCACCACGAGCGGACGCACATTGAGGCTGTGAGGTGCCACAGGCGTGAGACAAAGCACACGGGTGCCGGAGGTGAGGATAGGACCCCCGTTAGAGAGCGAATAGGCCGTGCTTCCGGTGGGCGTGCTCACCACAAGGCCATCGGCCTGATAGGTCATGAGATACTCACCATTTATCTCGGTGTGGATAGAAATCATCGAGGCGTTGTCGCGTTTCAGCACCGCGATTTCATTGAGGGCATAAGGATTATCGAGCGGTATGCCGTCTTCGGCACGCATCATGATGGCAGTGTGTTCCTCCACACGGTAATCACCCATCAGGATGGCCCTGAGCGACAGTTCTATCTCCTGCGGCGTGATGTCGGCCAGGAAGCCCAGCCGCCCGGTGTTCACACCCACAATGGGTATGCCTTTCGCCCCCACGCTATTGGCCGCACTGAGGAAGGTGCCGTCGCCACCGAGCGACACCACATAGTCGGCATCGAAATCGGTTCCCTCGAAGCTCGGCACACCGTCGGGCATGAGCCCCCGTTGCCGGAGAAACGCGGAGAAGGTGCGCTCCACGCACATCTGCATGCCCTGTGCCGACAGGTACTGCATCACACGTGCGGCAGAGACGGATTTCTCGGCCTGGTACACGTTTCCGAAGAGGGCGAATCTCAGTTTCTTTACTGGCATCTTCTCTGGTTTTACAATCTTTCCGAGGATAGAATTGGCAAAATGCCAAACATTTTGTATATTTGCCACGCGGTTTCTGTCGAAGCACGGCAGTGCAGCCTTTACGGAGCAACTGCCCCACCCTACCGTCACCGCAATGACTTTTCATTCCGCAAATGGCGGCATTAGGTTGCAAAATTACATTTTTTAAACGACAAAGAAGAATAAATATGAAAAAAGTATATGAATTTCTGGCCGAGGGCTTCGAGGAGATAGAAGCATTGGCACCTGTCGATATCCTACGCCGAGGAGGCGTAAATGTGACTACGCTGAGCGTGACCGGCTCACGCACCGTCACCTCATCGCACCAAGTCACGGTGATGGCCGACGCACTGATAGAAGATGCCGACCTGAGCGATGCCTACTTGCTGCTGCTGCCAGGCGGCATGCCTGGCTCGAAGAATCTCAACGGCCACGAGGGGGTGCGCCAGGCGCTCCTCGCACACGCCGCAGAGGGCAAGCCCATCGGTGCCATTTGTGCGGCTCCCATGGTGCTCGGCTCATTGGGACTGCTGACAGGCAGACGCGCCACCTGCTCGCCCGGATTCGAAGTATATCTCGACGGCGCCACCTACACCCATGAACTGGTGACCACCGACGGCCCCTTCATCACCGGCGAAGGTCCCGCAGCCTCCTTCCCCTATGCCTATACCCTCCTCTCACTCTTCCTGCCCGCCGAAGACGTGCGCACCCTGCAGGGCAAGATGCAATTCCTGCATCTCATAGGCGAAGAATAATCCAAACCAAGCACCTATGGCCGACCTACTGGAACAGGATGTGATGTATGCCCCGGGCGTGGGACCCTCGCGCAAGAAAATTCTTGAAAGCGAACTGGGTATCAAAACGTGGGGCGACCTGTTGCAGTACTATCCCTACAAATATGTGGACAGAAGCCGCATCTACACCGTGCGGGAACTGAACACCGATATGCCGTTCGTGCAGCTCTACGGGAAGATACTGAGTTTCGACCTCTTCGACAACGGTCCCCACAACAAGCGGTTGGTGGCCCATTTCTCCGACTCCACCGGCGTGATAGACTTGGTATGGTTCGCACGCACACAATACATCACCAAGACTTATCAAACCGGAGTGCCCTATATCGTGTTCGGACGTCCCACCGTCTACGGAAGCCGTTTCCAAGTGTCCCACCCGGAGATAGAGGCGGCCGAAAACCTCCACCTCTCTGGCATGGGCATGCAGCCCTACTACAACACGACGGAGAAGATGAAGAAGACTGGGTTCACCTCCCGCACGATGGAGAAAATCACCCGGGGCCTTCTACAACGGCTCAACACACCCTTAGAGGAGACACTCCCCACCTTCATCACACAGCCGCTGAGCCTTATGTCACGCGACGAGGCCATCCGCCAGATACACTACCCTCGCAATGCCAACGAGGTGGAGCGTGCCCGCTACCGACTGAAGTTTGAGGAACTGTTCTATGTGCAGCTCAACATACTGCGCTACGCCAACGACCAACGCCGCAAATACAAGGGCTATGCCTTCCCACTTGTGGGCAAGCACTTCAACACATTCTACTACAACCATCTGCCCTTCTCACTCACCGAGGCACAGAAACGGGTGACGCGGGAGATACGGAAAGACGTGGGGAGCGGACGACAGATGAACCGCCTGCTGCAAGGCGACGTGGGCGCCGGCAAGACCCTCGTGGCTCTCATGGCCATGCTGTTGGCATTGGACAACGGATTCCAGGCCTGCATCATGGCTCCCACCGAAATTCTGGCCGAGCAGCACCTGGCCACCATCCGCCAACTGCTTGAGGGCATGGACATTCAGGTGAGGCTTCTCACCGGCATCGTACAAGGCAAACGCCGACAGGAGGTGCTCGACGGCCTGCTCTCCGGCGATGTGCAGATTCTGGTGGGCACCCATGCCCTGATAGAAGACAACGTGCAATTCAAACGCCTGGGACTCGCCGTCATCGACGAACAGCACCGTTTCGGCGTGGAACAACGCTCCAAACTGTGGAGCAAGAGCGAGCGGCCGCCCCATATCCTTGTGATGACCGCCACCCCCATCCCCCGCACACTGGCCATGACCATCTACGGCGACCTCGATGTGAGCATCATCGACGAATTGCCTCCCGGCCGGAAACCTGTCATGACCGAGCACTACTACGACCAGCAGCTCAGCACCCTCTATGAGGGGATTCGCCGACAGGTGAGGGCGGGCAGGCAGGTGTACATCGTATTCCCGCTCATCAAGGAAAGTGAGAAGAGCGACCTGAAAAACCTTGAAGACGGCTATGAGGCGCTGAAAGAGGTGTTTGCCGAATTCAGCCTGAGCAAGATACACGGCAAGATGAAACCCCGCGACAAAGAAGCCGAGATGCAGCGCTTCTTGCATAAGGAGACACAGATACTGGTGGCCACTACGGTCATCGAAGTGGGCGTCAACGTACCCAACGCTTCGGTAATGGTGATACTCGATGCACAACGCTTCGGACTCTCACAACTGCACCAGTTGAGAGGACGCGTGGGACGCGGTGCCGGCCAGTCGTACTGCTTCCTCATCACACCCTATAAACTGGGCGAGGACACACGACGGCGCATCGACATCATGTGCCGCACCAACGACGGTTTTGAGATAGCCGAGGCCGACCTGAAGCTGCGAGGACCGGGCGACCTGGAGGGCACACAACAGAGCGGAATGGCCTTCGACCTGAAAATAGCCAATATAGCCCGCGACGGGCATATCGTACAGGCGGCACGTGAGGAGGCACAGAAAATCATCGACAGAGACCCGCTTGGCGAACTGCCTGAACACCAAATGTTGTGGCAACGGCTCTATGCCTTGCGACGCACCCACGTAAACTGGGCTGCCATATCCTGAGTATAAAATGTGTTAATTTAACACCAAACATGTGTTAACATCCGCCCCGTATATGTTAAATCGTATGCAAAACCGTTAATCTGTGAGGTTTTTCTAAATATTTTGTCTATATTTGCAAAAGTAAAATAAACTTTGCGCATTTTGCACCTTATTTTACTCTTAAACACCGGGCATTTGCCCCACGACTAAAAACGGGATTATGAATTTCAGCAAGACGATTAAAACTTTTGTAACAACAATATTGGTGGCAACCGCAACATTGCCTACTTTGGCACAAGATAAACTCGCCATGCAGGCTCCTGTGGACCGCAAACTGAAAGTACTTGACACACTGGCGCTGCAGAGCGTACTGGAAAGAGAACAGATGGAAATGCCGGCATCGGCACTCTATCAAGACTGGGACAACCGATATGCCCACAAGGCTACCGAATTGCCCGACACTTTCCGTATCAACCTGCGCGGCTTCCGCATGCCTACTCCGAGCCGTGTAATCACCTCCAACTTCGGAGCCCGCTGGGGACGCCAGCACAAGGGACTTGACATCAAGGTGTATATAGGCGATACCATCCGCGCCGCCTTCACCGGCAAAGTGCGTGTGGTGAGATATGAAGCCAAAGGCTACGGCAACTATGTGGTGATTCGCCACAACAACGGACTGGAGACCATTTACGGCCACTTGTCAAAACACCTCGTAAGAGAAAACCAATATGTGAGAGCCGGCGATCCCATCGGACTGGGTGGCAATACAGGCCGCAGCACCGGTTCACACCTTCACTTTGAGACCCGCCTTTGCGGTGTCGCCCTTAACCCCGCCCTCTTCTTCGACTTCCGTGCACAGGATGTGACAGGCGACTCCTACCTCTTCCGTAAGAGAACCATGGCAGCAGAGTCGGAACGTGCCACACGCGAGAGAGGACAGAAAGTGAGCGGCTACACCCGCGAGGAAGTGACAGGCAAGAAGGAGACACCAAGGGCCACTGCCAGCAACAGCGAGAACAGAGGCAGCATCCGCTACCACAAAGTGGAACAGGGTGAGACCATCTACTCAATAGCACGCAAATACGGACTTTCTGTAGACGAATTGGCCAAGATGAACCACATAGGTGAAAATATGCGCGTGCGCGTGGGGCAGCTGCTACGCTACTCATAATCGCACCGACACACCTACAGCGAGGGCTGGAAACTTGATGTTTCCAGCCCTCGCTGTATAAAGGAGACGGTTTATCTCGTAGCCTTGCTTTGCTCAGGAGCAGTCGTTTTCTTAGTCTTCAAACCAGTTGCAGTGGGCTGAGGAGCTACCTTGGCCGGTTTCTGCTGGTCAGACTTCACCTGCGGTTTTGTCGCAGGTTGCGTCACTGTGCGCTGGTTGGTCGGAGCATTGGTTTTAATCGCTGCTTTTTTAGCATCGGTTTTTACAGCAGACTTCGATGCCGGAGAAGCAGGAACCGCTTTGGGTTTTGATTTCACTTCCTGGGCTGAAACAGTGCCACAGAAAGAAGCGGCAAAAAGAACCGCCATGCTTAAAACTAACTTTTTCATACGCTTTTAATTAAGGTTGGTACTATTAATTCTGAAAATTTTGATTAAATTGCAAATAAGAGGTGATTAACGTCTCCCTAATTTCCTTGCCATTGCCCGCAATGCAAACCACCCGTGCATGGCTGCAGTCGTGCACCATCCGTAGTGGTGCGCCATCACGCGGAAACGTTCCTTGAGCGAAGCACGGTGATTCCTCGTGGTCTGCCCCTCATTGAGATAGTCCACCACTGCCATGTGTAAGTGGAGCAGCGGCAGGTGTTCGTCTTCTGCCTTCCGCATCACACGTATGCACCAGTCTACATCGGCCGAAAAACGGTAGTTCAGGTCATAGTCACAGTGGCGGGCCAAGTCGGTACGGGCATAGAAGGCCTGGTGGCACACCAGCATGCCCTGCCTGAACGACCTCCAGGAGAGCGTTTCCGGCGGCGTGAGATGCCTGGGACCCAGATATTGCCCTTTGTCGTCCACGATATGGGTATCGCCATAGAGCACGGCCGGCCATACGCCGTTGTCACCACAGGCCGTTTCTGCCTTACGCGCTATCTGGCTGAGGGTATCGGGTGAGGGGAATTTGTCGCCTGCATTGAGGAAGCACACATACGTTCCCGTTGCCATGTGCAGTCCCTTGTTCATGGCATCATAGAGGCCCTTGTCGGGTTCGGATATCCACCTTACGCTATGCCCATGGCCTTGGTTTCGGTTGTCGCGTTCGTATGCCTCTATCAGTCGGCACATGGCATCGCCCGACCCTCCGTCGATGATGAGATGCTCCACATCGGCATAGGTCTGCTCCAATACGCTGTCTGCCGTCCGCGGAAAGGTATCCTCAGCCCTGAAGGTAACCGTCACGATTGTAAACTTCATCACTGGTGCTTGTTTTTCTTTGCGAGCACGTGCTCATACACATCGATGTATTTATTGGCCACATGGAGCTGCGAGTAATTGAGCGCCACTTTCTTGATAGCTTCGGTACCTAATTGCTCATTGCGCGAATCGGCCAGCACATAGCGGATGCCATCGGCCAAGTCGTCGGTGTCGCGCAGTCTGGCCACATATCCGTTGTGCAGGTGGTCTATCATCTCTGGTATGCCGCCCACAGCAAACCCCACGCAAGGCACACCGCAGGCCATGGCCTCCATGATTGTGTTCGGCAGGTTCTCAGAGAGCGACGGCAACACGAACGCATCGGTGGCGTTATAGACATCTACTATGCGCTGCTCGTCGTTCACATACCCCAGCGGATAGCATTCAAACGGCAACTGCTCCACCACTTCCTCTGCATGTCCGCCAAGGATGATGAGCCCTAATTGGGGTATATCGGTCAACTGTCGGCAAGCCTCTATCAGATAACGCATACCTTTGTTCTCATTGGTGACCCGCTGGGAGGCAAAGAGAATCAGTTTCCTGTCCAACGGCAATCCGAGGCGTTTGCGGGCCTTCGCCTTATCACCTTTCTTATATATATGCGTGTCTATCGGATTGGGGATGCTCGTCACTTCTTGGTCTTGCAGCAGGGCGCTCTTCCTTGCCTCTGCCTCCAACCAACGGCTGCAGGCCACATAGTGTATACACTCATCGGCCATCATACGCTGTTTCTTCTTCCAGGTGCTGACAACCAAACCATGGGCAGCCCTCTTGCCGGGCAACAACCGGCAATGCGTGCACTGTGTGGTGAAAGCGCGGCAATCCAATGTGATGTGGCAAATGGCCGTGGCAGGCCAGATGTCGTGCATGGTCCATACGACAGGCTTTCCGCTGCGGAGTATCTTACGGATACCGCTGAGCGAAAGCATTCCCTGATTAATCCAGTGCAGATGGATGATATCGGCCTCTTGGAACTCCCGCAGGCGGGTGATATCCGTTCCTGTATTGGCGATGTCGATTTCAAAGAGATGCTTCCGCGAGAAATGGAGGCGGCAGAACACGACAAACCGCTCCCACAAGAAGTGCCAGGTGTGACCCCGTCGGCTCGGCAGTGCTACGACCGACACATTGTCGCTGACTTTCTCCGTCACCAGCAATTTGGCCTTTACACCATTGCTGTTGAGCGCGGTCATCAGCCGCCGTGCAGCGATGGCAGCTCCTCCCGTATTCTCGTTCGTATTCACAATAAGTACTCTCATGTCAAAGATAATTTTTCGGTACGATGAAAGACTTCGACTTGCAAAAATAGAAAAATTATCCGACATTTTAATCAATCGTATCAAAGAAATATCTCTCTAAAGGATGGAAAAACTGCGCAAAAGGGTTATACGCTGCTGTAGCCGGCATCCTCCTTTATACCTAAAAAAGGCGTTTTTGGGCGTTGTGTGCGCAAACAGCCATTGATTTAGGTCAAGAATAAGGCTGTTTTTTGAAGAAAAGCACGAAAAATGTTGGAATCGCCGCAAAAGCGCCGTACCTTTGCATTGTCAAAAGGTTAATAGATTGTTTAGGTTAGTAGTAATAGATTTAGGTTTTAGTTATTAGGTTAAGGTATCAATTAAGATTGTAATTGGTTAACAAAGGCTGCCGTGAGGTTCCCTTTGCTTTTTGAAAGGTTTTTAGTTACACATATGCTTGTACGCTGCAACTCGTTGAAGAGCTACAGCGTACTTTTTTTGCGGGCAGCAAATGCAGCTGCACCCTATGCGTATGTGATGGGATGATTGCAGACCTTTCTGGCCGCTATTATTGCACCTTCTCTATCAGCGCCACGGCATAGGCAGAGATACCCTCTTCGCGCCCTGTGAAACCGAGCCGCTCTGTAGTGGTGGCCTTGATAGACACACAATCCTCGTCAATGCCCATCACACGGGCCAGACAGGCCTTCATGGCTGGAATATGCGGATTGAGTTTGGGCCGCTCGGCGCATACGGTGGCATCGATATTACCCACCTTGTAGCCCTTCTCGGCAATGAGTGTCACCACCTGGGCCAGCAGCACTTTGCTGTCCATGTCCAAGGTCTTGTCGGAATTATCGGGGAAATGATAGCCTATGTCACGCAAATTGGCAGCTCCGAGCAGTGCATCGGCAATGGCATGAATGAGCACATCGGCGTCACTGTGTCCGAGCAGTCCCGTTTCGTGTGCCAACCGTATGCCTCCCAGCCAAAGCGCCCGTCCCTCGACGAGACGGTGCACATCGTAGCCGAGCCCTACCCTTATGTTCATGCTATCTGCGGTTGAAAAGGTCTTTGATACCGTCCATGTCGAAGGTAAGCGTGAAGCGCAGCGTCTGGTCGAGCGGGTTGCTCTTGGCTGTGGCAATCACGTAGCCGGCATCGAGCGAGAACACATTCATGCGGAATCCTGCGCCCACGGTGAAATACTTACGGTTACCCTTGTTCTCACTCTCATGGTGATAACCTGCCCTTATGGAAAACTGGTCGTGATATACATATTCGGCACCAAGGCTCCACTGTATCTCCTCCAATTCCTCCTTCGACCCGTTGGGTGCGTCGCTGAAGCTCTTGAAAATACCGCTGATGCTCGATACGTCGAAATAGTCGCGTTCCAGACGGTCCTGATACTCCTGTGAGGTTTCATCTTCCTTCTGCTTGGGATAGGTAGGCACGAGCAATTTGTTGGCATCGGCTGCGAGGGTGAAACGGTTATATTCATCGACGGGTATCATAAGCGAGGCGCCCAATCGCAGGTTGGTGGGGATAAACTCACTGTGTTCGTCGCCACCAAAGGTGATTTTGCTACCGATGTTGCTCACGTTCATTCCCAAGCCGATCTGGCATTCCCTGGCACCGATATTGAGATAGTTCTGATAGTAGAAAGAGAGGTCGGCAGCGAAGGCAGAGCCGGGACTCGTATCTTCCGTATAGTCGTAGGTAAGGTCGGAGTAAATCCACCTCACGGCAGCGGCCATAGAGAACTGCTCGCTCAGCATAAGCGAATAAGCTACGTCGAGCGACATTTCATACGGATTGATGGTCATGTCGTTGGTCGCATCGAGCGAGCTGCTCGTCATCACCTCGCCGAGCGAGAAATAGCGTAGCGAACCTGATATGGCGCTGTAGTCGCCGATACGGTAGTAACCCACCAGATAGGCAAGGTCCATGTCGCTGACGAGCTGTCGCAGCCACGGCGTGTAGTTGAGCGCCACTCCGGCCCTTGAAATGGTGAAAGGATACTTGGCGGGGTTCCAATATTGCGACACCACATCAGGGTCTGTGGCCGCACCCACATCACCCATACCGGCAGAGCGGGCATCAGGGGCAATGGTCTGCGAAGTGACGGAGGTATTCACGGGGTTAAACATGTCTTCCTTATCCTGGGCCATTGCATTGAGGCCTACTGTGGAAGCGACCGCCGCGAGAAAAAGCTTGAAAATTCGGTTCATCAATGGGTTTGTCTAATCAGTATTTAAATACAATGTAATAACGATTCTGAGGGTCAATTATTGCCTATCACTATGAGTTTCTTGGCTTTCGTCGACTTCTTGCTACCGTCACAGCTCACGCTTACCCGATAGAGATAGACACCCGTCTGCAGCCGTTCGCCTCCATCCATGGTGAGATCCCATTGCAGGGTATAGGCGCCATCGGTCGACACCCCTGCATCCCGGTGCTGCCACAGATGTCTTCCGCTGAGGTCGAAGATGTCCAGTTCTACATCCATTTCACAGCCTTTACGGTCATGGGTCACAATGAAAGTGGTGGATGTGGTGGCGGGATTGTCGGTACATGACACGCTGAGAATCTGCGGGCTGAGTCCCGGCACCACGTTGAAGGTAAGTTCGGAGGTGGAGGGGTTGTTCAAGATGTCCCAGGCTCTGAAGCGCAGTTTGTGCACACCAGGGCTGAGTTCGGGTATGTTGAAGAACGTGCTTCCCGACGTGTAGCTGCCAAAATCGTAGGTGAAATTGTCGTTGAGCACGTAGGTGCGCGTCATCTCATTGTCGATGACGAGTTGCAGGTCATGTCCTATGCCGGTGCCGGAGGCGTTGATACCGTTCTTATCGTTGATTACAGCCACGAAATAGGGTGTGCTGTTCACCTTGTCGCCATTGGTGAAGGAAGGTGAGTTGAGATAGCAGAAGATAGAGGGACCGATAAGGTCGTTGCCCTGCACATCGGCACTGCCAAGCACGAAATTGTCCATCGCACCATGTGCGATGCGCTGGTGGCTGTTGTCGGCCATGTAGATATTCATGAGTCCCTTTCCATCGGTATAGCTGATATCCATGGGCACGGCGAAGGTGAAGTTGAAACGGCCGTTGAAGACGCTGTCGGTACCGTTGAAGACCACATTGGGCCTGTCGTAGAAGGTGAACGGGTTGTCGTAGGTTCCTTCATTGATACGGCACACCACCAGTTCCTCACTGTCGCGCACGGTAAGTGAAGCGATGCCGTTGTATTGCGTGACCTTCTCGCCGTTGCTCTCCACATGCCCCGACACCTGCACAATAGAGCCGGCATGCAGCAAGGCTTGGTCCTGCCCGTCGACAGGCTGCCCGTTGATGGAGTCGACCACGGCAGTGAGCATGGGGAGGCAGAGATGGAGCGCGGGGTCGCCAAGCAGAGAGTATTGCAGTTTATTGGACGTCAGGTCTTTGTTTGTAGTTATCAGCTCATTTTTGGCAAGCCGTTGTGCCTCACCCAGGGCGATGGGTTTTCCATCCGGTGAACTGAGCACATGGCGCACAAAGGCCTTGTTGATGGGATCGTTGTAGTTGGTGAACACCGTGCGGGTGGTACCGAAGAAGGCTACAGCGCCGCCGTTCGGGTTGAACATGGCAGCTTCGCCGATATTCTCCTTGACGGCATCGAAGGGCATGATGTCGCACGAAGCAGTGACCCAGATGGGATAACGCGTGTTCTTGAATGTCTGGAAGTCGGAGAGCGAAAGCACACGCTCGTGAGAGATGCTCACCTCCGAGCCGTGTCCGCAGTAGTCGATGAGCAAGGCTCCCGAGGCCTGCTGCTGCTTGATGATTTTGGTCACGTCGGGATAGGAGAAGCCCGTAGAGGAAGCCACCCGTTCGTAGGCATCCCACATGACTTTCTTGATATGGTATCCGGGATGGAGGGCGCTCACCATCTCAGCGCACTCATTGGTGACTTTCATGTGCCCGGTGCCGTCGTCATCGCCCAGGAACATCAACACATTCTGCCAGGAACCGGCTTCTTTGTTCTCGGCATAGGAAAGCGTCTTGTCGACCACCGTCTTGGCCTCTTCGAGGTTTCGGCAACTGATTCGGCCTATACCGACATCGAGTTTGTCATGGGCCAGGGGGTCGACTCCTTCCCCGTCGTCAAGACACCCGTAATAGCCGTCGTCGACATAACTGCCAGTTTCGCTGAAGGAGTTCTCGCTCTCTTTGCAGAGCAGGAAGTCATCGGGCGAGAGTTTTGCGCCGTCGGAAGTAACCATGCGGTTGTCCCAGAATCCATCGCCGAAGAGCAGCAGATAACGGGGCATGTCGGCCTCTCCTTCTGCCCTGTCGTAAAGCATCTTCATGTAGTTGCGGTAGGCACTGGCATCGGGCGTGCCGCCGGAGAACTCATTGAACAGTTCGTCGGCAGGTACGATGCGCACCCTCAGGGAGTCGTGCTCCTCATGGTATTTTGCCAACCGCTCAGCCTGCGCCCTCGTTTTCTGCGAGGTAGGGATGATAATGACCATGTCGGCGGCGGTATGGCCATGCAGGTCTTGATTGGTGATCTGGTAGACGTATTCTGGTTCGGGGAAAGAAGCTTGCAGGTTGGGTATCGGGCGAGGTTGCGGCGTGTAGACATCGATATAGTCGAGCCTTGCCGGCCCTCCGCTCACCACGGAAATCTTGACTTTGTTGGTCGTATTCAGGTTGTCCACTTCATAAATACCGGAAAACTGTCCGGCTTTATCGTTCCCACCAAGCGTGATGTAAAACTCTGCAAGGAGCGAGTCGTTGAGTGCCACCGAGATTCTGGAGGCAGATCCTGCCGTTACAGAGACGGCCACCTGTCCCGTCGACGATGGACCGGGTCGTGAAACCTCAAATTCCTTATCCGTCCCTGCCGAGATGGGGGTATTCTCAAAGAAGTTGCGCCCACTATGGTACCAAGCGAAGTTGTCCACCTCATGCAGTGTATGGAAGTCGGAATTGTCGGGATAATAACTCATGAAGGTCACGCTGTCCACTTCGAGGCGCTCAGCATCATTCTCTGTGAGGAAATAATAGGCGTAGTCGGAATAGTGGTTGCGTACACGCCGCATGATGGTGGGGGTGTCCCATGTCACCGTACCTTGCGCACGGAAAAGGAGTTTGCCGTTGACGAGGCACACCGGCACCTCTTTCAGGTCGTCGGTGGCCATGAGGTCGGCTCCATTCAGCCGCTCATTCATCAAGGCACCGCCGCGGCCATACAGCTTCACGCGGTTCTTGCTGCTGATACCAGCCTTGCGCAGCAGGGCATCGCTGATCTCGTAAATACCCGTCGAAGGCACCCTGATTTTCACCCAGCGTCCTTCAGCGAGCACCGAATGGGCAACGTAGCGGTCGGCAGGAGCCGTGGCATGGGCTGCCTGCGGCGCTTGCATCGGGCGCGGCACCGCCTCCACCTTCAGCATGAAGCTCACCAGCATGCAATACTTGCCGTCGCGGTAGGCCAGCGGCATGAGTGAGGCTTCCAAACTGCCCTGTTTGCGGCTCACCACCACGTTCGTCTCCACCTCCGGCATCTCCGGCAGGGGCTCGTGGGTGATGGCTAAGTATCGCTGGATGTCGCTTGGCGTCATATCGATGAACTCAGGATAGGCGATGCTCACCCTATAGAGGGAGTCGTCGTACTGTTTCGGCAAGGGCAGCGAGCAGCTGAACCTTGGCAATACGGTGTCTATCCTGACCTCATCGGCAGTCAGGTTGTAGAACTGCTGTGCGTGTGAAGCCAAGCAAAACCACAGGGCAATGCCCAACAGGTGTAAACGTAGCGAGACTATTCTATTTAACATTAAAATCCAATACTTTCCTTTCCTCTATCCATCCTTCTATATGGTCGTTCACTGCCACCGGTCCCACCCCTGCCGGGGTGCCGGTGTAGAGCAGGTCGCCGGTCTTCAGGGTAAAGAAGCGGCTCACATAGGCTATCAGGCGGTCTACTGAGAACAGCATGTCACTTGCATCGCCCCTCTGCACCACTTGGCCGTTGCGAGCCAACGAAAAATGAAGCTGCCCCACCGGCGGAAGCGTTTCCACGCCTACCCAGGAACCGATGACGGCAGCGCCGTCGAATCCCTTGCTCATCGCCCACGGCAGTTGCTGGTCCATGAGCCTCCGCTGCCAATCGCGTGCCGTGAAGTCGACCCCCACGGTCACCGCGTCGTAATAGCGGTGTGCGAAGCGTTCCGGGATATGCTTACCCAAACGGCATATACGGACTACGAGCTCTCCTTCGTAATCGACCCGTCCCAGATGGTCGGGCAGGAAGAAGGGCTTGCCGTCCTTGAGCAGGGAAGAGTCGGGTTTCAGAAAGACCACAGGCTCCTCTTGTTTATATAACGTATCACCCATTTCTTTATTGTGTAGGGCATAATTCTTTCCTATGGCCAGTATCTTCATCTTGTTGTTTTATGGGGGTTGGCAAAGACAAGCGCCGGCCGCCATTCATGGCGACCGGCGCTATATCATTCATATTCTTGCAAGGCAAATTATTCTGCGCGCAGGGTGAATCTCTTGAAGTCCACGATCTTCAGTTCCTTGTCGTTAGACTTCACATACTCAGCCACATTCATCTTGCTGTCCTGGATGAACTCCTGGTTCACAAGGCAGTTCTCCTTGAAGAACTTGTTCAGACGACCCTTGGCGATGTTCTGAATCATCTGCTCGGGCAGGTTGGCAGCCTTCTGCGGGCCCACCTCTGCACGGATCTGACGAGCCTTCTCAGCCTCTTCCTCAGTAAGCCATCCCTTGGCGATGTTGGAGCTGATATGGTCTTCGCTGTCCACGAGGTTGGGGTTGATACCGGCCTTGGTGATGGCGCTCACCACAGCCTTCTCCACCTGCTCTTCCTTGGTCTTCTGCACAGCCACTTTAAACTCGCTGTCCTTCACCTCCTGGGGCACGCTCTCCTCGTCGAGTGCGATGGGCTTCATGGCAGCCACCTGCATGGTGAGCTGATGTCCCACTTCCTCGTTGTCCTTGTTGAGCTGCACCATGGTGCAGAGCAGGTTGATGTTCTGGTGGTTGTATGTGTAGATGTTTTCACCTTCAAGATACAGGAATCCGTCGAGTTCCATCTTCTCACCCGTGATACCGGAGCGCTGTGTCACAGCCTCTGCTACGGTCTGACCGTCGGCGAGCTTAAGAGCCTGTACTTCCTCAATCGACTTGCACTTGTTGGCCACGGCGAGGTCGAGGATCGACTGGGTCAGGGCGATGAAGTCTTTTCCGTTGGCCACGAAGTCGGTCTCGCACTTGAGTGCGATGATAGCACCGAATCCGTTGTCCACCTTCACGAGCACACATCCGTTGGAGGTCTCACGGTCGCTGCGCTTGGCTGCGATGGCGAGACCGCGCTCACGCACGAGTTCGATTGCTTTCTCAATGTCACCTTCTGCCTCGGTGAGGGCTTTCTTGCAGTCCGACAGACCGGCACCGGTCATTTTGCGGAGTTTCTGTATGTCAGCTATTGTAACAGCCATTGTTGTATTTCTTGTTAATTTGAATTGTGATAATGTTGCTTGCACTCTTACTGCTCAGGGGCAGGGTTCTCTTTGCGGGCGCGGCGCTGGCGCTTGGGTTTTGCGTCGGCGGCTTCCTCGCTCTGCTCAGCAGCTGCCTTCTCATCGGCTTTCTCAGCCTTGCGCTCCTCAAGACCTTCGGCGATAGCGGCGCAGCAGGCAGAGAGGATGACGTCGATGCTGTCCTTGGCATCGTCGTTGGCGGGAATCACGAAGTCGATGTCGTCAGGGTCGGAGTTGGTGTCGACGATACCGAACACGGGGATGCCGAGGCGGTTGGCCTCTTTCACGGCGATGTTCTCTTTCATCACGTCCACCACGAAGAGGGCAGAGGGCAGACGGTTCAGGTCGGCGATAGAACCGAGGTTCTTCTCCAGCTTGGCACGCTGACGGGTAATCTGAAGCAACTCACGCTTCGAGAGGTTGGAATATGTGCCGTCTTCCATAAGCTTGTCGATATTCGACATCTTCTTCACAGCCTTGCGGATGGTGAGGAAGTTGGTGAGCATACCGCCCGGCCAACGCTCAATCACGTAGGGCATGTTGACGGAAGTAGCCTTCTCAGCCACGATATTCTTGGCTTGTTTTTTAGTAGCAACGAAGAGCACCTTCTTACCCGATTTGGCTATCTGCTTAAGCGCTTCAGCAGCCTCGTCAATCTTGGCCACGGTTTTGTGAAGGTCGATGATGTGGATGCCATTGCGCTCCATGAAGATGTAGGGAGCCATGGCGGGATTCCATTTACGGCGGAGGTGACCGAAGTGGCAGCCTGCCTCCAGCAACTGTTCAAAATTGGTTCTTGACATTTTGTTTGATAAAATTTGTTTACGTTCCTTTTAAGTTATGACGAACCCAACCTGCAGGTAATCGCAGCCGTCGTACGGAGCGAGTCGAGCCGGTTTGGATGCTAAACAGCGATGTTCAGAAAATTAACGCTTGCTGAACTGGAAGCGACGACGTGCCTTGGGCTGACCCGGCTTCTTGCGCTCCACGGTGCGGGAGTCGCGGGTGAGGAAACCATGGTCCTTGAGGTTCTTCTTGTCCTCTTCGTTGGCCTTCACGAGTGCACGTGCGATAGCGAGGCGCAGCGCCTGGCTCTGACCGGTGAAACCACCACCGTCGAGATTCACCTTGATGTCGTACTTCTCGGCCACCTCAAGCAGGTTGAGCGGCTGCTTCACCACATACTGCAGTATGGCTGAAGGGAAATACTCAGTAATATCCTTCTTGTTGATGGTAATCTTACCTGAACCCTCGGTGGTCAGGTAAACGCGTGCTACAGCGCTCTTACGGCGACCTATTGCATTATATACTACTGCCATTGTCGTGATTATTTGTACTGGTTAATATCTATTGCTTTGGGTTTCTGGGCCTGATGCGGATGCTCGGTTCCCTCATATACATAAAGGTTGTCGAGGATGTGGCGTCCGAGGATGCCCTTGGGAAGCATGCCCTTCACAGCATGGCGCAGGATGCGCTCCACGCCGCCTTTCTTGTGACGGAGCTGTGCGGGGGTGTTGAAACGCTGACCACCAGGATAGCCGGTGTAACGTGTGTAAACCTTGTCGGTCTCCTTGTTGCCGGTGAAGACAACTTTGGATGCGTTGATGATAATCACATTGTCACCACAGTCAACATGCGGTGTGAAGGAGGGCTTGTACTTGCCGCGCAGCAGTTTGGCGACTTTTGAGCACAGACGACCCACCACCTGGTCGGTGGCGTCGATCACTACCCACTCTTTCTTAGCTTGGGCTGCCTCTTTACTTACGGAGACAGTTTTGTAACTTAAAGTGTCCATTCTTAAATTTAAAATTACTACTAAAAAACCATTACTTTGTTTGAGCCGGCAATTCACTAACCATGGCACCTGGCCAAAAGTACCACTATTAACATGCCTTCCCTTGGGGGCCTAAGACTCCCCCACATAATAATCGGACTGCAAAGGTAGACATTTTTATCGGCTTAACTTCCACCCTTGCAGTCCGATTTTGATATTTTAACTAAATTAACGTTATTTAAGCACGTCCAATTCTTTTCCCACCTTGACAAAGGCCTCGATGCACTTGTCGAGTTGTGCGCGGTTGTGACCGGCTGAAATCTGCACGCGGATACGTGCCTGTCCCTTCGGCACCACGGGATAGTAGAAACCGGTGACGTAAATGCCCTCTTCGAGCATCTTGGCGGCATACACCTGCGAGAGTTTGGCATCGTAGAGCATCACGGCACAGATGGCACTCTGAGTAGGTTTGATGTCGAACCCTGCAGCCATCATCTTGTCGCGGAAGTAGTTGACGTTCTCTACCAGTCGGTCATGTATCTCATTGCTCTCCTTGAGCATCTTGAACACCTCGAGGCTTGCGCCGATGATGCAAGGAGCGAGGGAGTTGGAGAAGAGGTAGGGACGGCTGCGCTGTCGGAGCATATCGATAATCTCCTTCCGGCCGGTAGTGAATCCACCCAGGGCACCTCCAAACGACTTGCCCAGTGTGCCGGTATAAATGTCTACCCTGCCGTAAGTGCCGCAGAGCTCGCTCACGCCATGTCCGGTGGCACCCACCACGCCGGCCGAGTGCGACTCGTCTACCATCACGAGGGCATCGTACTTCTCAGCCAGGTCGCAAATCTTGTCCATCGGCGCCACGTTGCCGTCCATGGAGAACAC
>CAJONT010000125.1 GCA_905235975.1 uncultured Prevotella sp. | reverse complement strand
ATTTAATCATTCATCAAGTTTCTTTGCATAATTCAAGAAAAAACTGTACCTTTACGTTGCAATATAAAAAAATACGCTACTATGAAAAGAATAGGACTGGGCTGTATGGGAATGGCCCGCAGAAATGAAGAGAATAGTATCCGTACCGTTGATACCGCACTCGACCATGGTGTGACGATGTTCAATACAGGTGAGTTCTACAACGGAGGCGAGAGTGAAATCGTCTTGGGCAACGCACTGCGGCAACATCCGCGCGATAAGTATTTCGTCAGCGTGAAGTTTGGTGCTCTGCCAAGCGCTCGCGGACTTTATGGTGCCGATGTCAATCCGTTCAATGTCAGAGCACACTTGATTTATAGCCTCGGCAGATTAGGTCTGGACTATGTAGACCTCTATGAACCTGCCCGCATGGACGATGCTTATTCCGTGGAGGAGGTGATAGGTGCCGTCAACGATCTCGTAAAGGAGGGCCTGGTGCGACACGTGGGCATGACGGAAACCACGGCAGAGGAATTGCGCCGTGGCAACAAGGTGTGCCCGATAAAGTTCTTCGAGAAGGAGTATTCCCTGCTGAGCAGACAAATGGAGAAGGAAGACTTGCCCACCTGCCGCGAACTGGGTATCCCCGTGGTGGCATACGGACTGTTGGGACATGGCTTGCTCACCGACGGATTTGCCACCGGCGAGACCACTCCGCACATCCTGCCTTTCCTCTTCCGTCCGGAAGATATGGAGGACAACCGCGCCATCGTGACCAAGCTGAAAGAGATAGCCGACGGGAAAGGATGCTCTACCGGTAATCTTGCCGTGGCATGGGTGCTTCAGAAAAATCCTGATATGCTTGCCATCGTGGGCACCACGCATCCTGGACATCTCGAGGATGCCCTGAAAGCGCTCGAAATCACCCTTACCGAAGAAGAGATGCTGACGATAGGCGAACTCTTCGCGCCCGGTAATGTGAAGGGTGGGGTGTTGCCGAAAATGACCTATAGCAACGGACGCCTGCTCAGGATAGGATAGACCTCCTATCGCCTGACGGAAGGAAATGCACTGATGCGAAGCCTGGCTGCTCCCATGGGAATCAGCGTGACAGGGGTAGACGATTGGGTGTGGACGGCATCTTCGTCGGGCAATATGCCGCACAGTCCGTACGCGTCGGTTTTCCAAGAAGGAATTTCAAAGCCTATCGTCTTGATGCGTATCGGTGCCGATTCGGCGGTGAATGGATAATCATCGGAAGGCCAGTCGAGCCTTTCTATCTCGTATGTCGACAGCTCAAGATTGGGACTTACGCTGAGTGCGTAGTTCCAGGGGCTGTCGGCATATATTTCTGTGGTGGGCCATTGCGAGGCATCGGCATTTTCCTGCCAACTGGAGTCGAAGATGGCCGTCGAACGGCTGTCTTTTCTCACATAGCGCTCTTTGATGAGCAGGGAGAAGGTGAGCGGTCCGTAGTCGACACTCACGCTGTGCTTGTTGAGTACCCACTCGCGGAGGCTGAGGCGCATGGGGAAATGCAGCTGCACACTGTCGCCGTTCTTCCAGCGTCGCTCGATGCGGTAGTAGTGGCCGGGGACAGCCTCTACCGCTTGCAACTCGCCGTTCAGATACAGCTGGCAGCCTGATGCCCAAGAGGGAATGCGGAGATACAACGGAAACGTCACGTTTCCTTTGGTCTTCAAGGTGAGGCGCACGTCTTCTTCAAAGGGATAACGGGTCTCTTCGGTAAGCACAATCTTCTTCTTCTCGGCACCTACGGTCATCGTCGTGGTGTTGGCACCGTACAGGGCGATGGCTGCTCCGTCGTCGGAAGTGGACAGCACGAGATGTTCGGCATAGTAGGGCCAGCCTTGGGCGTGGTTGTGCTGGCAACAGCGCGAACTGAATGGGTTCATGGCCAGGAAGGGACCTTCGTTCTGAATGCCCGGCGCATGGTTGCGGGTGTCGCTCACCACCATGTTGGGCCCCGTGAGATAGCGCAGGGCGCGGAAATCGGGCATCACGGCGGCTGGATAGCTGTTGAAGGCCACGTCTTCGCAGTTGTCGGCCCATTGGGTGTCTCCTGTCAGGCAGAGCATGATTTCGTCGCTTGCCATCTGCTCTACCATGCCGCAGGTCTCCACACACTGGCGCGGGTCGATGTAGCCTAAACGGCAGTTCTCGTCGCTGCCGAACATGCCGCCCGGCACCTGGCCGAAGATGCGGCGCACAAGGCGCTGGTTGTTGTAGGCGGCATGGAGCATGGACTCGTCGCCGCTCACCATGTAGTAAATGGCGGGCTCGCGGAAACACTGGGCGATGTTCACATTGTGCCAGTTGGGAAGTGTGGTGTCCTGGTGCCAGTTGGCAGTGTTGCGGTGTATCTTTTCGGCAAGCTCCAACAGACTGGCGTCGCCGGTGCGGTTGTAGAGCCACAATACCGACCACAGGTTATCGCCGCCACGGCTGTTCTCCCAGTAGTCTTCAAGAAACACTTCGTCGGGCAGTGTGCTTTCCCATGCGAAGTAACGTGTCATGAGGTCGATTACGCGTGCATCGCCGGTGTATTCGTAATAGGATTGGAGCACCCACAGCATGATCATCTGTGCCCACAGCTCGGGCTTGTCGCCACGTTTGTTCTCCGGACCGAAAAAGCCGTCGGCTCGCTGACTCTTCAGCACGCTTTCTATCCACACCTTGGCTTTCTCTGTCATGGTCTTGTCGTGAAGCAGGTAGGCAAGGTCGCCGTAGCCTTTCAGCCAGTAGGGCACTTCTTCCCATCCGTGGTCGCCCCCGGCGGTCAGCCAGGCATTGTTTTCCTTATTCAGCCAGGCGGAAATCTCGTCTAAGTGACCTGTCAGCCCGTCGCGCTGGAGCAGGAGCATGCGCCGCACCCAGCCTTGGGGGTCTATACTGCCTACGGGCAACTTCGACATCGGGGCGGTCTTCAGAGGGGCACGCCATGGGGTGTAGCATGACTGGGTGGGGGAAGAGGCCGGCTTTTCCACCACGCGGATGTCGTCGGATGCTATGCAGATGGTAAGGCACAGCATCTGGAAAATGAATATGGAAAGAAATTTCTTCATTATTTCTGTTTGTTGATGTATTCGGAGGGGGTAATGCCAAGATGTTTCTTGAAGGTCTTGGAGAACCAGTTCGGGTCGGAGAATCCTGTGGCGTATGCGGTCTCACTCACGTTGTGGCCCTCACGGAGCATCCGGCAGGCTGCATCAAGGCGTTTCTTGCGGATGTAGTCGCCCATCGACATGTTCAGGAGGCTCTTCATCTTGATGTGTATCTGTGTGCGGCTCACGCTCAGCTCGCGTGTGATGTCGCTCACGGAGAAATCGCTGTTGCCGATATTGGCCTCGACAAGTGCATTCATCTTGGTGATGAAGCGTTTGTCGAGTTCGCTCAGCGATGCGCTCTCTATGTCCTCGTTGTTGGCATCGGCCATCTCGCTCTGCCGTATCTTGATGAGGTTCAGGATGTTCTTCACCTGCATGTCGAGGATGTTGGGGTCGAAAGGCTTGGTGATGTATAGCTCTGCTCCGCTGTTGAAACCATCCAGTATGTCGTCGGTTTCGCCCTTGGCAGTGAGCAGGATAACGGGTATGTGCGAGGTCTCCATGTTTTGCTTTAGCTGCCGGCATAGTTCGTTGCCGTCCATGCCGGGCATCATCACGTCGGAGATAATCATCGATACATCATGTTCCCTCGCCGTCTGAAGGGCTTCCACGCCGTTGGTAGCCTTCAGAATGTTGTATTTGTCGGTGAAGAAGTTGGAGAGGAAGTTCAGCAAGTCTGTGTTGTCGTCCACAATAAGCAGTGTGGCAAGGTCTTCCTTCTGAACGGTTTCGGGTGCCTTCAGGTTCCCTGGACTGTTGAACTGGGCATAGCTGAACTTGTATTGCTCTATCGGGACGATGACCTTGTCTTGGCTCACACGGCACTTCTCGGGGAATGCTTCGGCAGAGACGTTGAGCCACACCGTGAAGGTGCTTCCCTGGCCCAGAGTGCTCTCCACCTGAATGCGCCCCTTGTGGAGCTCGGTGAGCCGTTTCACCATCGAAAGGCCGATACCCCAGCCGCTGTTGTTCACGTTGTAGCCGCGCTTTGTCTGGTAGTATTGCTCGAAAATGTGGTCGAGTTCTTCTTTGGCAATACCTATTCCCGTGTCGATAATGTCGATGCGAAGATAGGCGTATGGGTCGTCGTCGCTGTTCGTGATACGCACTTTCGCCTTTACTGAACCGCCTTGCTTGTTGAACTTCAGTGCGTTCGACAGCAGGTTGTTTACAATACGCTCTATGTAGGCGGGCGAGAACCATACCTCCTCGCCGTTGTCTTCTGTCTCTACGCTCAGGTCTATGCCCCTGTCGATGGCTACTGCCGTAAACTGGTCCACATTGTGCGTGATAAATTCGCAGGGGTTGCCTTTTTGGATGTAGAAGGTGAATTTGTCGGTCTCCAACTTGTTGAAGGTCACAAGTTCGCCGATGAGCTCCTCCATCTGTCGTGTGCTCTTCAGGGCTGTCTCTATTTGTTGTTTTGAGTCGGCATTCAGGTCTTTCTGCGCAATGGCCTTCAAAGGGGCTATGATGAGTGAGAGTGGGGTCTTCAACTCATGGGAGACCATCGTAAAGAAGTTTAACTTGGCCTTGTCGAGTTCCTCCACCTTTTCCTTCTCCATCTTGGCCATGCGGATGTCTTCCTTGGTCTTGATGCGGGTATCTATGATACGGTACACGGTATAGGCGATGCCGCAAAGCAGCAGGAAATAGAGCAGGTAGGCCCAATTGGAACGATAGAAGGGGGGGAGCACCTTGATGATGATGGTCTTCTCGGGACAGTCGTCCCAGCCTTTCTCCGAGTTGTTGGCTCTCACATGGAGGGTGTATTGTCCGGAGGGCAGGTTGTTGCCGGTGAATTTCGTTTCGCTGCCCACGTTGCGCCACGTCTTGTCATAGCCTTCCAACCACACCTGATATTCGATGTTGCTCACCTGGCAGGGACGTATCACACCGTATTCTATAGCAAAAGAGGTCACCTGGTCGTGGGTCAGCGTAATGCGGTCCATATATTCGATGTGGCGGGGAAGCGGAGAACCTGAGGCATCTACCGTCACTTCCTTGTCATTGAGTATCAAGTTCTTCAGATACACGGTGAAAGGTCCTGACGACACAAGCATCTTTTCGGGTGAAAAGGCTATCACACCATTCACCGTGCCGAATACCAGTCGGCCGTTGTGGGTGCGGAGTGACGAGGTGACGTTGAATTCATCCACGGGCAGACCGTCTTCCCTCGAGAACCGCATAAACGAATTGGTCTTGCGGTCATGCTTGAACAATCCCTGTGTAGTGCTTATCCATAGGTTGTGGCTGTTGTCTGCCACGATGCTGCACACGGAGGCTCTTGAAAGGTTATGCAGGCTTTCTGTCTTTTCCACTTTGCCTGTCTTTGGGTCCAGACACTGCAAACCGTCGTTGTTGGTGCCTATCCATATCTTGCCGTCCTCGTCTTGGTAGAGACAGACGATATAGTTGTCGCTCAATCCGCTGTCGTCGTTTTTCTGGTAGTGGCGCTTGATGTGCAGTGTCTTGCCGTCGACGCAGAACAGACCGTAGTTGGTGGTCGCTACCCATAGGTCGCCGTGCTTGTCTTCTATGATAGCATGGATAAACGATTCAAACTGCAGCTGGCCTTCCACACTCTCAAAATGGTCTGTCTTGTCATTGTGGTATCTCAGTCCTGCCATCGTACCCACCCACAGACGGCCGGAACGCTGACGAAGGATGCAGGTGATACCTTCTGAGTCTAAGCCGTTGGTGCGCAGGTAGTGGAGGGAACGGTGGGTGGCCAGATTGTAGCGGAACAGACCGTTGTAGCGGGTACCTATCCACATGTCCTGCGACGGTCGGTCGGAATATAGGGTGTAAATGTTGACGCCTAAGTCGGCCATGCCGATGCCGTTGAAACGGGATGTCTGACCGGTATTGTTGTTGTGAATCCAAATGCCGCCGTCTTCTGTTGCTACCCACACCACACCGGGCTCACTCTCCGTCATCATGCGGGCTATGCGGCCTTCTTCTTCTTGTGCGCCGGGATCCTGCCATGAGAACAGGTCGTTGTTGTTCAGCAGCACATCGACACCGCCGTAGTAGGTGCTTATCCAGGCGTTTTGTTCTTTGTCGAACAGGATGCTGTAAATACTGTTGTCGCACAGCGAGTTCATGTTGCGTGGCTGATGGAGGGCGGTCTCTATGCTGCCGTCGGGCTTGATGATGGTGAGACCGTTCTCCGTGCCGAGGAAAATGCGCTTGCTGGCATCTTCACGTATGGTGCGCACCATGCGGCCTGACAGTTGAGTGCCAGGGTATATCTCTGTGAGCCCGCTTTTCAGATCTACGTTCATCACGCCCTGTCCGTTGCGGCCTATCCACAGGCGCGAACGGCTGTCGAAGAAAAGGGGAATGATGACATTGAAACCCTCGGCGAAATCGGCATAATACTTAGGGTCCACACGCTGTATGTTGGTCAGCGTGGCGTCATAGATGAAGATGCTTTTGTTGGTGGAGACGAAGAGATTGCCTTCATGGTCGGAGGCAAGGCAGTTGACAAAATTGTTGTCTAATATCGGTATCTGCTTGAAACTGTCTGTCTCCTCCTCATACAGGCAGAGACTCACGCCGCCTACGAATACCTTGCCCTGGCTGTTCTCGGCAACAGTCCAAATAAGACCCTGTGGGTGGGGGTATTGCTGAAAATCATCGGTCTCCTGACGGTAACGGCATACCCCCGTTTCTGTGCACACCCACAGCCGGTCTTTGCTGTCTACAAACAGCGCATGAATAAAATTGTGGCTCAGCGAGTGCTCGTCGCCTGCCTTGTGATAGTAGGTCTTAATGTGGTAACCATCGTATCTCGACAGCCCGTTGCGGGTTCCCATCCAAATGCTTCCGCTCTTGTCTTGAGCCAGACCCTCTACCTGTTGGTGGGGAAGCCCGACACGACTGTTGATGTGTATGAAACGGGGACTGGCAACCGCACTGATGCAAAGGATTGCCAAGGCTGTCAGCAGTAGGATACGATGTCTCATCTATACTATTTTATTACGATGGTCTGAGGTAGGGTCGTAGGACCATGCACCTCAAGGCGGCCGTCGTCGTGAATCTCTATCTTGTCGATGAAGGCCACGCGCTTGCTGTCACCTGTCACGCTGTCGGTCTTCGCCGTACGGCCGTGATACACGCAGTACATGTCGCCGTTGGGCATGGTGAGCACCATGTTGTGACCTGTGCAGTACACATCGCCGTCTTTCTGAAGGACGGGATTGTGCTCCGACTTCGTAAACGGACCGAGCGGATCCTTCGAGGTGGCATAGCCCACTGCATAGTGCTTGCCGCGCCAATAGTTGGTGCTGTACATCATGTAGTAGGTGTCGCCATGCTTGAACAGGAAGGAACCTTCGTTCCAACGGCGTATCGCCTCGCCCTCGCCGGCAAGGGCTGAGAGGTCTTCCCAGCTGCTCTGGGGGTCGTCCAAGGTCTTGGGCGGACACAGCAGGAGCACAGGCTCGCCGATGACTCCGCTAAGGTCTGGCTTCAGTTCCACACCGTAAATCCAGCTCTCTTCCACCTCTTTCGCACGCCCCTCAGCACGGAGTTTGGCGCTCAGCTCGCTCTCAACAGGGTGCTTATAACAACAACGTGAATAGTAGAGATATATTTTGCCGTCTTCTGCAAAATAGAGGTTGGCGTCGATGATGGGATAGCCGGGGTCGAAGATGGGACTGTCCGACATCTCTACAAACGGACCCAGTGGTGAGTCGGAAACGGCCACGCCCAAACGGAAGTTTTCAAGTTCTTTGTTGGGGTTGTCTTTCCAGTTGGAGGAGTGCAGCATGTAGAACTTGCCGTCGCGCTCATATACTTCGGGAGCCCAGAACATATCGGTGGTCCAGGTGTTGTCCTGGGGTTCAAAGCATTTGCCTTTGTAGGTCCAGTGAGCCAGATCCTCGCTCTCGTACACACGGTAGTCCATGAACGTATAGTCGGTGGTGCCATACATGTAGAACTTGCCGTCGGAGGCATGTAGGATGAAGGGGTCACCCATCGTCACCGGATTGCCGTCGGTGTCCATGAGGGGATTGGTAACTGTCGATTCCATGGTTTCTGTTGATTTGCTCACACATCCTGCGAACACGAGTCCGATGAGGAGTGCAATGACTATGCTTGGTTGCCTTGTCATATAGATTGGTTTTATTGGGGTTGCTTTGAGAAGATGCTGTGTATGCGATTCATGTCGAACTTGGGCTCGCGGTTGTAGTAATAGATGCCGTTCTGCTCTTGTTCCACATCGGTGAGTTGGGTATAGCAATAGCCCCATACCTTGTCGGATATTCGGAGCATGGCGTCTACCTGCTGTTCCAAACGGGTATAGAACTCGTCGAGAGAGTGTGGCGGTTCGCCGTAACCCCACGATTCGGTCTGACTGCCGCTCAGCTGCTGCTGAGGATTCCACTTGATGCCGCCGAACTCGTCGATAAGGTAGGGCATGTCGTGATTATAGTCGGGGAAGGCGTACAGATAGGGATAGCGGGGACCGTTGAAACCGAAGTTGCCACGGTAGTTGTCCATCACGCCGCGGGGTGTGCCCATCATGTGGCCGTCGTTCAGTATTTGTTTCTGCAGCTCATCCGGATTCTGCTCGTACGTGTGCGCGGTCCAAATATCGGTCTTCACGTGCACACCGCCGCTGCAGTCGTGGAACGGACGGGTGGGATCCAGCTGCTTGGTCACATTGTAGAGATCCTCGGCAAGGCGGGGATACTCGCGGGGGTCGGGATTCCATTCCTCGTTCATCGGTGTCCAGATAATGATGGAGGGGTGGTTGCGGTCGCGCACCACAATCTCACTCCACTCGGTGAGGAAATTGCGTGCCGTCTCCACCGCATTGCAGTCCATACCCCAGCTTGATGCTTCGCCCCACGTAAGATAGCCCAGACGGTCGGCCCAGTAATGGAACCGCTCTTCAAACACTTTCTGGTGCAGACGGGCTCCGTTGAAGCCTGCCTGCATCGACAGTTCGATGTCGTGACGGAGGGCTGCATCGGTGGGAGCCGTCCAAATGCCGTCGGGATAGAAACCCTGATCCAGGACAAGACGCTGATAGAAGGGTTCGTTGTTCAGGTAGATGCGGTTGCCTTCTATGTGTATCTTGCGCATACCTACATAGCTCTTCACACGGTCTATGGAACGGCCGCTGCGGTCGGTCACATTGAACTCGATGTCGTAGAGGAAGGGGGAGGAGGGACTCCAGGTCTTCACTTGCTTGAATGGAATCACCGCCACACTGCTGTTGCTGGCGGAGACGCGCTGACGGGCAACGGTCTTGTTGCCATCCTTGACGGTCACCTCGAGCGTGCCGCCGCACTCCGCATAGAAGCGGGGATATACCACAAGCTGTTTCTGGTCGATATCGGGTATCATCTGTACACCGCTCAGACCCTCGGCAGCCACAGGCTCAAGCCATACCGACTGCCAGATACCGGTGGTGCGGGTGTAGTCGCAACCGTACGACTCGAAGTGCAGACTTTGTTTGCCCGCTGCCTGGAACATGCTGCGCAGGTCGCTGCGCACGTGCACCACCAAACTGTGGCGCTGCCCTGGCTTTACCAAATGGGTGATGTCGGTGGAGAAGGAAGAGGTGCCTCCAAAATGGCGTGTGGCAAACGTTCCGTCTACATATACCTCGGCTTCGTAGTAGACGGCACCGAAGTTGAGACGCACATGGCGGCCGTTCCACGATTCGGGGATGTCAATGTTGCGTTGATACCAAAAGTCTTCGACAAAGTCTTTGTAACCAAGGCCGGAAAGCTCGCTCTCGGGACAGAAAGGCACGGTGATACGGCGGCCGAACCCCTTCGAGGCCTGCCATCCGCGTTCAAGACCGGAATGGCTGAAGTCGAAGTCACAGGTCCATTCTCCGTTCAGACACAGCCAGTCGGCACGCTCAAACTGCGGACGGGGATATTCGTCGCGGGGCAGTGCCAGACACTGCAGGGTGCCGGCACTGAGCAGCAACAGAAGTAAGGTCTTCACATATTTCATAACAGTCAGATCAGTTGTTGACAATCTTATAGGTCTCTGTCTTCTCACCGCGGCTTATCTTCAACATGTAGATGCCTCTCGTCAGCGCACTTGCATCGTAGCTCTTGCCGTGGAAGGTCTTCAGCAGACGACCGTTGAGGTCGAATATCTGATAGGTGGCATCGTCGTCGCCGATGAGGGTGGTGATGCCTGCTTCGTCGCGCGTGGAGAAGATATAGGTGTCGCCATACGACAAACCGCCGTTGTTGATACCAAAGGCTCGTACCTTGTAGTCGGTGTCGGCACTCAGATTCTTGAGGTCATACTCAAAGATGCCGGTGCCGGCTTCGGTCATGACAATCTGCTCGTCGGCCATGGTGGGGTCGTGGTCGATGCCCTTGCACCATACAAAACCGCGACGCCTCACTTTCGAACCGTTGTCGTTCACCACGCGGCCTTGAAAATACACTTCCCGCTTCGCACGGTTTACGTCTGGCTGATAGGTGCGCACGTTGGCTTTCTCCGGCAGCATCTGGAACATTGCCTCCGGGGTGTAGAGGGTGCGGCCGTCGTTCAGCACCACAAATCCGCGTACGTGGTAGTTGGAGCCTTTGTCAAGTCCGTTCAACTCTGCTGTAAACCACTTGCCTGTCATCGCTGATGTCAGTTTGGTGCCGGAGTTCTTGGGGTCGTCGTCCTTTGTGTAGAGAAAGCCCGACTCTGTCACTTCGGCCTCTCCTTTCAATCCGCTCTTCAGAATGAAGGTGCCTTCTTCGCCCTCTTCAATCTTTAAGGGCAGAATCTGCACGTCGTTTAGGCGGCGGAACTGGAAATTGGCCCTTGAGGCATCGCCCACGGCATTCAACTCGAAGGTGAAGAGCACGCGGCCGCTGAAATCGGACGGCTTGTAGGAATTGAGGTCTATCGTGAAGCGGTCGAAGTCGCTTATCTCCACCACCTCGTCGGGTGCGGTGCGGGTGCCCCAGGCAAGGGTCTGGGTGCGGTTCTCGTGGTAGAGGCCGTTATGGAAGAGAACCGACTTGGTGTATTCGCCTGTGGTCGACTGGAAGTCGATGCGCATGTTGAGCGTGGAGTTTTCGTTGCGGTCCATGAAGTTGTTCGTGGTGGTGGTGACCACCTCAAAGGTTTCGGGCACATCTTCTGCACAAACAGCCATCAGGGCAATGCCGTTGGTCGACGTGTTCGTAGACAGGCGGGTGGTCCAGGTCTTCTGGTCGAACAAGGCATAGGGTGCACTGTTGCTGCGGCTCTCGTACCACTGGTGGGTGCGGATAATCTTGGCAAAATCGTTCTGCACGAAGGCGGGCTCGGCATCCGGGGCTTCTACCCTTACGAAGAAGACGCCACGGGGCAGCACAATGTCGTTCAGCATCAATTCGCCGTCTGTAATCTCCACGTCTTTGCGCACATCGGGCACCAAATCGTCCATGCCGGTCTCATACCAACTGTTGTGATGCACGTCGATGTGGTATATCTCAAGACGGCCGGAGGTGAAGGGGATTTTCTTCAGGGTGAGCTCTACGTCTTGACTGTAGGAGGTGGTGTTCCATAAGCATACGGCCACACGTCCGTCGTCGGACGAAGCCAAGCCCTTCAGGGGTGAGTCCACCGTCAGGTACCGACGGTCAACGGGCATCCATCCGTAGAGCTTGAAGGCATTGAAGAGCGCCTTGCGGAAGCCCGTGTTGGCTTCGATAAGACCCATCTTGTCGCCGGCACCGCGGCCGAAGGTGGCTCCTGAGTGGGGATCGGTGGGGTCGATATACTGTGCCCATGTCACATAGGTGAGGTCTGTGTACTGCAACATCAGGGGAAGGGCATCGAAGAAGGTCACAGCGGCATCTGCCATCTCTACAGGACCGTCGGCATGGATGTCGGGACCGGTGGGGTAGGGGGCATATTCGGAGAGTATCATCTCTGCCTGCTTGTCGCCAAGCTTGTTGAGCTGACTGCGCATGGCGTCGAGCTGCCAACTGTAGCCTGTTCCATAGGCGTGGCCGGAGAGGAAGTCCAAAGGCAGGTTCTCCTGCTTGCAGTGATTCACAAGGTAGCTGTGCCAGCCCGAACCGGCACCGGCGGGACCGCCTATCTTGATGTCTGGATTGCCCTCACGAATGGCGGGGGCTGCGTAGTCGTATATCTTCAGATAGTCAGCAATGTTGCCGCGGAAGAACACATTGGTGAGGTCGGGCTCGTTCCACACTTCCACATAGCTGTTGGTGTAGCCCTTCTCCATCCAGTGCTCGGCAAAACGCTTGTTTATCTGATACCATGTGTCATAGTTCGACGGGGGATTCTGCCAGTCGCCGTTGGTCTGGATAATCCTCGGGGTATAGCCCTGAGAGAATACGAACGTAGGGGTATGCTCCACGCACTTGTCGAAGAAATAGTCGATGTCGGTGAAGTCGTAGGTGGGGTTGGTGCTGGTGCCGCCTATGCAGTCGGCGGCAAACACATCCTTGCCCCAGGCTATCTCATAGCGCATGGCACGCGATTCCAACTCGGCAAGGCGGGGAAGGTCACGCTCGAACGACCTCTTCGTGCCAAGGGGTGTCTGGTAGAGGCTTATCTTTTTGCTGAGGGGATATTCATTCCAACGGCTGAAGTTGGCCAAGGCTTTCGCCTGGGCGGCACAGAGGGTGGGGAGTGAGGTGAGCAGCAACAGCAGGGCTGCCCGGAAGGGAATTTTCATCGTTCTCATTTTTTTGGAGTGTTTTTAATGATGGGGGCGGACATAATTGTGTCGGAGGGTATGCCATTCGCTACACGGGGCCATCCGTCCTCAAAAGTTATCCTGTCTATCAACATTACGCGTTTGTCTTCCCGCTGTTCTGCTGGATACATCCATCGGTCGTTCTTGTCCACGGCATGATATACAATCCATAAATCGCCGTTGTCGTCTTCGATGATGGAATTGTGGCCGGGGGCAATCCATCTGCCGCCAAGCTCCAGAATGGGGGAGTCGCCCTCTTTCTCCTTGTGCAGGACTTCAAAGGGACCGGTAGGACTGTCGGAGCGGGCTACCATCACGGCATAGTGGGCGCGTTCGCCGCAACAGTTGTCGCCAGAGAAGAACAGATAATAGGTGCCGTCGTGATAGGTGAGCCATGACCCTTCTACCAAGAACTGATAGCTCGACTGGAACGCCTTGACCAGTTCGATGGTGGGGGAGCCTTCGCGGAATGAAAGCAGGTCGTCGCTCAGTTCGCATACCTTCAGCGGCTCAAAACCGGAACCCCAGTAAATGTAGTATTTGCCCGACTTGGGGTCCTTAAAGGTCATGGGGTCGATGTTGATGAATCCGTCGCCGCTTATCATCGGCTCGCCTTTCTCCACAAACGGACCCGTGGGACTGTCGCTCGTCGCTACGGCAAGACACAACCCCAAATCCTTACCCTTCTTGTAGGCTGAATCGGGCTCGGCGGAGAAGTACAGATAGTACTTGCCGTTGGCTTCCATCACGTGGGGAGCCCAGAAATTCTGGGTCGTGCTCGCCCATTTGGGTTTCTCTGGAAGGGCATCACCCAGATGCTCCCAGTTTACCAAATCGGCAGACCGGAGCAACTGAATGTTGCACATTACGCTGTCAGGGCCTATACCTTGGGTGGAATAGGCATAGAAGTAACCGTCACTCGCCTTGATGACCGTAGGGTCGGGTACGGCCATCGGCCATACGGGGTTGGTGTATGTGACTACCTTCTCACTGCATCCGCACAGCAGGGCTGTGGCCGCCAGACAGAGTGTTAATAACATATTTTTCATTCAACCGAACTTATTAGTTTTGTAGTAACATGTGACAATGGAGGCTCTATGTCAGAAGCCTTCATTCTGACGGAGGTTGGGATTCAAGTCGCACTCGTTCTGCGGTATCGGCAGGAACTTGTCGATGCCGGGACGGAAGGTGCGGAACTCATAATCGTGCTCCAACAGCTTCTGCTTGCCTTCCTCGGTGTCTAAATAACCCCAACGGAAGATGTCGAAGAATCGCACACTCTCGCTGCCCAACTCCAATATGCGCTCATGTTCCAGCTGATCTTGCATCTCGTCTTTCGTCATGTTCGGACGCACGGTGGCAAGAGGAGCCAGTTGTACAGAGGCGCGGCCACGCACCTCGTCCACATACTGGTAGGCATCCTGGGTGCGGCCCAGGTTGTTGAGGGCTTCGGCATACATGAGCAGGATGTCGGCATAGCGGATAATGCGGAGGTTGATGGGCGACCAGGCGTCTTCCCAAGTGCGCCATGTGCCGTT
>CAJONT010000124.1 GCA_905235975.1 uncultured Prevotella sp. | reverse complement strand
TGTTGCGGAAATAGCTCAGTTGGTAGAGCACGACCTTGCCAAGGTCGGGGTCGCGGGTTCGAGTCCCGTTTTCCGCTCTTTTTTTGTTTTTTGGAAAACCAATCAATGAACTTATACATTCGTTATTTTGACCGTGAGGCTTTAGTGGCTAATGCCGACGAGGCCGTTGATTTTTTGCGCGGTATACCCGAGATTGACATGGTGCCTTCACTTGAGGCCGACATCCGCGACTATGTTGCCGGCGATGTGTACTACCCCAAGCGTTACAAGGTGCGTCCGAGAGTGTATTTCATCATCATAAAGACTGAGGCCGCCACCATGCTCGACTTCAAGCAGAAGAAAGCACTCCGTACCAATGTGTTGCCCACCGGTGATCACCGCGAACAAGTCACGCCTTCATTGTCGAAACTCAATGAGGAAAAACCGGGTTGGTATGAAGGTGCCCTCGATTTCAAACGTGTGGTGCTCGTGGCTGCTACAGGCAAGCATGAATACCGCGACACACATTTTGTGGCGCAAGTCAAGGCGCTTTCGGGTCTCGACTGCTACAATCGTATCGTGGATCATCTGCGCGACCGTGTCGACGGCCGGAGCCAGTTCCCCTCTGCCAAAGGCAAGAACTTCAAGTTTAAGTTCTTGGGCGAATGGAAGTGATTTCTTGGTGTTGTATGTTAAAATAGCAAGTGTCGTATGAATAAGGTGATGCTGATTGGAAATGTGGGTAAAGACGAACCCAAAGTGAAGTATTACGACCGAGACCAGGCCTATGCCACATTCTCGCTCGCTACGACCGAACGGGGATATACCCTTCCCAACGGAACGAAAGTGCCCGATCATACCGACTGGCATACCATCGTGATGTGGGACCGCCTGGCAAAGGTAGCCGAGCGCTATGTCCACAGCGGCGACAAACTCTACATTGAAGGGCGAATCCGATACCGTTCCTACGACGACCAAAAGGGTCGCCGGCGGTACGTGACGGAAATACACGCCGAGACAATGGAACTGCTCTCACCGAGGCCGTTGCCTCAGAATGCCCCCGAGGAGCCGGAAACGGATGAAGACAAGCCCTTCTGAGGCGGCTTCACAGAACAATCGGAAAGGAACAAATTTTGGACTGGTTGACCTCTCTTACCTCCACGCTCAGCGAAGTGTCTTTCATAGCACCCACGCTGGGCGTATACGTCGCTGCCCTGCTGGCAGTGGCACTTCTTTTCGTGTCCGGATTCGCAAGCAGTTCCGAGATTGCCTTTTTCAGCCTCTCACCAGTCGACCTGAACGAGCTTGATGCCGACCACAATGTGGCCGACTCGCGGATAGAGACGCTGCGCGAAGACAATGAGCGCACGCTGGCCACTATCCTCATCACCAACAATCTGGTCAATGTGACCATCATCATGCTCACCAACTATGCCTTCACCAGTGTGGTGCACTTCGGCCAGTCTGCCTCCTGGCTGCAGTTCCTGTGTGTCACAGTGGTGCTCACCTTTGTGCTCTTGCTCTTCGGCGAGATTATCCCCAAGGTCTATGCCCGGCAGAACACGCTGCGCTACTGCAGGTGGGCATCGGGAGGCATTATGTTCGCACGCAAACTGTTCTGGCCGTTGGAGAATGTGCTCATGCGCAGTGGTGTGCTGGCAGAACGGGTGATGCAGAAGGAAAACCACATCCTGAGCGTCGATGACTTGGAGCAGGCCCTTGAACTCACCGACAAGAGTGAGATAAAGGAAGAGCAGAGCATGCTGCAGGGCATTATCCGTTTCGGCGACGAAACGGCCAAGGAGGTGATGACACCGCGCCAGGATATTGTCGACATCGACATCAGCAGCACCTTCAGCGAGGTGATAAGTGCCATCGTAGAAAACAATTACAGCCGCATGCCGGTGTTTCAGGGCAATACCGACAACATTCGCGGCGTGCTCTACATCAAAGACTTGCTTCCCTACTTGGAGAAGGGGGCCAACTTCCGCTGGCAGACCCTCGTGAGACCGCCTTATTTCGTGCCTGAGACCAAGAAAATCGACGATTTGTTGCGCGAGTTCCAGGAGAACAAGGTGCACATGGCCATCGTGGTCGATGAGTTCGGCGGTACGAGCGGACTCATCACCATGGAAGACATTCTGGAGGAAATCGTGGGTGAAATAAACGATGAGTATGACGAGGAGGAAAAGATGTATTCGCGGGTGGCTCCCAATGAGTACGTGTTCGAGGGAAAGACGTTGCTTTCCGACTTCTGCCGCATCCTCTCTATCGATCCTGATGAGTTTGCCGATGTAGAGGGCGATGCCGACTCCTTGGCAGGTCTGCTGCTTGAGATAAAGGGCGACTTCCTCAAGGTGCATGAAATCGTCACTTATGGTGCCTATACCTTCGAGGTGCTCGAAATCGACGGGCGCCGTATCTCCAAAATCAAGGTGGTGCTGGCTCCCGCTCAGGGTGAGAACCTCAAGTAGCACCGGTCGTCAAACGACTTGTTTCCCACCATCACAGCCTTTGTGGCCTTGTATTCGCCGGTCATCAAAGGGTCTTTGCTGATAATTGTTTCCAAAGCGTGCTCGCTCTCTTCAAGGGTGGGCTTGAGGCATGGGTAGCCGTCGGAGGCAAGTACGATTTCATGGGCGCCACGGGCATCAATCACGCGCACATGTTCCAGGGCTATGTCGGTGCCGTCTACCACGGAGAACGTCTTGTTTTGTCCCCGGCATGAGTCGATGATGTCAGGGATGATAAGTTCCCTTCCCTTGTCGCGAAGGCGGAGGCTTTCTGTCGTCTCCGTCCCCTCGGCAAGCAGACGGCTTATCTCTTCTGCCCGTCGCTGTGCGTTCACTGCTTCGGCGGGCTTGGGGTTCTCATAGTGCTTCCCGTCTACAAGGCACTGGCAGTCGCCTATCATCCAGATTTCTTCTTTCCATCGGCTGTACACCGCCACACTGGCGGTGAGACGGCACTCGGGCTGGGTCGCAATCATGTCGGCGGGGAGACCGTATTGGCGGTAGGCTTCCTTGATGGCCGAAGTGAGGTGGTGGCAGAAAGCAGCACAGTCGGCATGTGCATCGGCGCAGGCGATGGCATCGCGCAGCAGGAGCATGGTCAGGCGGCCGTTGCGCATGTCGGTGCGGGCCTGCCAGCGACTCTTGCTGGTGCTACCGTCGATTACGGCCATATAGTCAGCGGTCGTTACGACCCCGTCTTCGCATGTGGCCTGGGTGTGTTTGCCTGTGGTGGCTGTCTCTGTCAGTGTCATGGTTTGGGCGTTTGGATGTTCCGTGGGGAGAGGACGCTTGTGGGCGGTTCCTGCTCGCGGCGGGTCGCTGTTCTGTGCTGTGGGTGGGGCGTGCACCGCCAGGGCCGAAAAGTTGCCGGGCCAGTTCGGGGTGCCCCAATCGGCGCAGGTATTGCTCTATGGCGTGCCGTTGCTCGGGTTTGTACCAGAAGAAGAACTGTCGCTGGGCCAGTTTGTCGTCGGTGGTCTTGGCTGAGGACACCGGCTGCAGGGTATAAGGGTCGTAGCCGCTGTACCAGGTCTCGGTGCTGATGGTCATGGGGGTAGGTGTGAAGTCCTGCACCTGCTCGAGTTGGAAGTCGAGCCGCTTGGTGAGGATGGCCAGCCGCGCCATGTCGAGAGCGGTGCAGCCGGGGTGGCTGCTGATGAAGTAGGGTATGATTTGTTGGCGGAGGTTTCCCTCGCGGTTTATCCTGTCGAACACCTCTTTAAAACGCTCGAAGAGGGCGAAACTGGGTTTGCGCATCAGCCGCAGCACCTCGTCGCAGGTGTGCTCGGGTGCCACTTTCAGTCGTCCGCTCACATGGCGTGTGATGAGTTCGCGGGTATATGCCTTGGCGGCATTGTCGGTATGTGGGTCGCCGCTCTCATGCAGCAGCAAGTCGTAGCGCACGCCGCTTCCTATGAAACTCTTCTTGATGCCGGGCAGGCTGTCCACGGCATGGTAGATGTCGAGCAGTGCGCTGTGGTCGGTGTTCAGGTTCTTGCAGATGGCAGGATGGATGCACGAGGGTCGCTTGCACTTCATGCACAGTTGCTTGTCTTTGCCGCCCATGCCGTACATATTGGCCGACGGACCGCCTAAGTCGCTCAGATACCCCTTGAAGTCGGGACTCTCTGCCACCTTTTGCACCTCGCGCAGAATGCTCTCTTTGCTTCTGCTGACGATGAACTTGCCCTGGTGGGCGCTGATGGTACAGAAGGCGCAGCCGCCGAAACAACCACGGTGGATGTTGACAGAGTGCTTGATCATGTCGTAGGCGGGAATGCGCTTGCCCTTGTATTTGGGATGGGGCAGGCGCGTGTAGGGATAGTCGTAGGAGGCGTCGAGCTCCTGTGTAGTCATGGGAGGGTAGGGGGGATTCACCACCGTGGCGATGTCGCCGGTGCATTGAATCAGCCGGTGGGCATGCCAGCGGTTCGACTCTTCCTCGATATGGCGGTAGTTCTCTGCTTCCGCCTTTGGGTTGCGGAGGCATTCCTCATGGCTGTGCAGCACGATGTCGTCGGCAGTGATGCCTTGCGGAATGGCATCTTTGCGGGTGAGGAACACGGTCTGTGGAAGGGCATGGATGCAGGCCTCGTCTGCTCCGTTGTCCAAGAGGGCGCACAGTTGCACGATGGCTTTTTCGCCCATGCCGTATACAATCAGGTCGGCACCGGCATCGTGCAGCAGGCAGGGGCGCAGGCGGTCTTGCCAATAGTCGTAGTGGGTGAGCCTGCGCATGGAGGCTTCTATGCCGCCCAGTACCACCGGCACGTCGGGGTACAGTTCTTTCAGGATGTGGGTGTAGACGATAGTGGGATATTCGGGACGGCAGTCGTGGCGTCCGTCGGGACTGTAGGCATCTTCCGACCGCAGTCGTTTGTTGGCGGTATACTTGTTCACCATCGAGTCCATGCAGCCCGGTGCAATACCGAAGAAGAGACGGGGCTTGCCCAGCTTGCGGAAGTCGCGGAAGTCGCCGTGCCAGTCGGGTTGCGGCACGATGGCCACCTTCCATCCAGCCGCTTCGATGGCTCTGCCTATGACGGCAGCACCGAAGGCGGGATGGTCTACATAGGCATCGCCGGAGAAGAGGATTACGTCGAGTTGCGACCATCCCCTCATTTCCACTTCCTTCTTGGTTGTGGGTAGCCAGTCGCTCAGTCGGTACTGGGTCATGCTTCGGAGTTACTCGCTTTCTGAATCGGTATCGGGTGCAGCGGCAGCGGTCTGCTCTTTATAGAGGGCTATCAGGTTGGCCAGCCCGAGTGCTTTCATGTCGGAGTGGTAGAGCACGTCGAGGCAAAGGTCGAGCAGGTCTTTGTCGTTACCGCTCTCTGTGCTCAGGATGGAACGCACGTTGAACCTCAGTTTCTCGAGCACGCTTTCATCGACGATACCGTTGGAGTCTACCAGATGTTCCAGCAGGTGGTATTTGGTCAGTGTGGCTAAGTGCTGGTCGGTGACGCTGATTTGGCGCGAACCTTTGCTATTGGCTGTTATTTGATGTGTCATATTGCTTGTGGCGGGTTATTTTAACAAATAGTTGAGAATGCCTTTCATGATGGCTTTGCGGTCGGCTTCACTGCAGATGCACTCGAAGGGGAAACCGATGGTGAAGGTGCGGAAGTCCTTGCCGCTGTAGGCTACAGCAGCGCTTCTGCCGTCGGCATATTGCATGGCGCAGATGCTCTTTCCTGTGTGCTGCAGCACGTCGGGAGCCACGGCTGCATAGTGCTGTTCGTTGATGGTGCGGAAGGTGTCGAACTTCATGCCCAAGCCGTTCACCATGCTGTTCGGGGTGTTGCGGGCGCTGCCGCCGTAGGTCAGCTTCAGCACGTCGCTCAGGAACTGCTGTTCCGCTTTGGTCTTCATGTCGCTGCCTATGTAGGCACCGCTCACCATGAGGCGGCCGTTCTTCTTCACGAAGGCCTGCAACTGCTGCCGCATCGCGGCGCTGAAGGTCTTATAAATCAAGAGCGAGTGGCCGTCGTCTTTTTCCAGACCCAGCATGAGGTCCACGCAGTTGGCTTGGTTCAGTTTGGTGCGTCCCGACTCCACTGCCTCGCTCGAGGAGCTGATGATGTTGTAGATGCCGGCGGCATGGATGGCGGTGGCATGGACGCGCACCTGGTCAAAATCGTTGCCGGCGATGAAACGGCCTGTCAGCTCATCGGTGCAGAACCCGAGGGCGTTCTCACCCTCGCGGCCGCGGAGATTGTTGTCGAAGATGGTCTGCTTTCCCGCCCAGCCCGGCATGGGACCATAGGTCACGCCGATGTCGTCGTTCAGGTCGAAGCCTTTTCGGTCGCCCGTGTCGATGATAGTGGGCGACGAGAGGCGGTGGAAGCCGTTCACCACCATGATGGTACTCGTGGCGTCCGGTCGGTAGGCAGCCGACAGCACTTCGGTGGGGAAGCTTTCTCCGCCGTCGTTGGCGGCAGTCACCCTGAAGTGGTAGAGCACGCCGGGCTGCAAGTCAATGGCGCACTGGTTGGTCTTCACCACGATGCCGTTGTCGAAGCCGCCGTTCCCCGTGGCGGTGTAGAGCACGTAGCGGGTGGGGGCGGAGGTAGACTCCTGGGGGTCGAGCACGGGGTTCCAGCTCAGCTTCACCCGGTTTTTGGATGTCATCTCCATCCTGAAGTTGTTGGGTGCCAGTGGCTGCACGACGTATGGGGTGCCGTGCATGTCGTTCACGAAGCGAAGTATGGTCTTGTAGATGGAGCGTGCAAACGTGAACTTGAAGTTGGGGTCGAAACCATATTTCAGGTCACCGAAGTTCTGGTGCGAAAGGGTTTCGAGTATGGCTGAGGGCACAGGCGGCAACCGCGTCTCGCTGTAGTTCTGGTCGTACACCGTGCGTTTGTTCCATTTGTGGAATTTTGACCGCAGGTCGCGTTGGGCACCGTCGAGCAGGGCCGTGGCGAAGAAGCGCGACACATCTCTCGTCACCCCGCTGTTCAGCTTGCCGCCGTTGAAGTCGGTCGTGCAGATGGAGAGCGTGCCAACCACTTCATTGCCGCCGCTCTTGTCCCAACCGGCATCGCTGTGTACGGAGAGCTGCAGTTCTAAGGGCACGCGTTTGCCATCGGCTTTGGGCACGTAGGGACTTCCGCCCGCCAGCCATGTGCCGAAGTAGGAGCGTGAGTTGAGGTCGTCGCGGTAGTCGTCTTTGCCATTGGAAGAATTGTATACCGAGTCGGGAGCGCCCGCCCATTGTGCAAAGTAACGGGTGCCTTCGAGGGCGCGCGGCAGACCGCTTGTGCTGCCTCCGCGGGTCATGTTGCCCATGCCGCCGCCTATGCGCACGGCATCGGCGGTCACATAGCCCCCACTGCGGCTGTAGTTGGTGAGCACCACGCAGTTGGCATTGTTGCAGCCTTCGTCGAAGTCGAATGTGCCTAAGTAGACCCATGTGTTGCCTCCCATGCGCTGGTTGACGTGGAAGACGGTGCGCTGCCCTTTGTGGAAGACGGAGTATTCCGCATCGTCGACAGAATTGGAGACGGTGGTGTAGCTCACATACACGGCATGGCGGCCGCTTTTCTCAAAGTGCGGCTGATAGCGGATGCCGCAGGTGTTCTTTGTTGACGAACTGGCCTGTATCATGCGTGCCGTGCCTGCCCTGAAGGGGTTCTCGCCGATGGCATAGGGACCGGTGTGGTAGGCAAATCCCGCACCGGGGGCGGGTTGCCAGCCGTTGCTCTCCTTGTACCAGTCGGGATGCAGTTCGTCGTCGTTGTCGATGATGTACTCGGCTTTCTGCCAGTCGCGTTCACGCGACGACCATACGATGGCGCCGGCATTCTCGAGCATGGGAATGAGGTAGGGTATCACGATGGTTTGCGTGAACAGGTCTTCTGTGGTACAGAAGAGGTTGGGGCGCTGCCACTTCCAACGGCCCTTGCCGATGTCGTAGTAGCGGCCGTGGCTGGGAGTGATGGCGAGGTGGCGGCCTTGCAGACCGTTACGGGGTGTCAGGGGCTTCGTCATGTTGGTCACCCAGGGATTGCCGCTGTAGTTGATTCTGCCCCAGCTCAACCGTGAGTCGTCCATGTCTGCCAGGCGGTTGGGCACCATCTCGTCGATGGTCATGCCGTTGGTCATCACCACCACCTTGTAGTCGTCGAAGGCATTCGGTATGCAGCGTTTCACCTTTTTGTATATGTCGTTCACCGTTTGATGGGT
>CAJONT010000123.1 GCA_905235975.1 uncultured Prevotella sp. | reverse complement strand
GGTGCCGAGACACGTCGTCCCTGCAAATCATAGACATATTGACTCTTGTTTTGTCGTTTGTCATTTTGAATCGTCACATCGCTGATGCCGGTGATGTAATCCTCATGGTCTTGATTGACGGCGAGGCGTGCGAATGTCTCGAGGAAGCCCAACTGTACGAGTCCGTCAAAATAGCCCTCCTTCCCATCGAACACCTGTGGGGCATTGCCCTTCCATCCGTCCATCATCAGTCCGCAATCCGGATCAATGCGCTCGCCATAGGCATTGAGCATGGTGTTCTTGATGATGTTGATGTTGTTGCGTGAAGAGACTACTTTGTTCATTTCTTCGAAGCCACGTGCGATGACGATGAGATCGCGTCCCAGCATGTCGCCATCGGCCTTGGCAATGGTGATGGTTTTTTCCAGCACAGGAGAGTAGTAGGTCTGGAACTTGCGCGAGATGAGCGTGGTGGCACATTTGTTGGCATCCGACAAGTAGCCATTGATGCCTGTGGCGCGGTAGAGCAGAATGGCCATATTGATGAAGGAGCCCTGGTTGTATGCACCCTTGTAGGTATTCATCTTGTTGTTATCCTTCGTGGCGATGTTGTCGCGCACCTGGTAGTCGCTCTTGTCAAGCAGCACATCGCGCACCCATTTGTAGGTCTTGATGGCCCGCTCCAACCATATCTGTTCGCCCGTGATCTCATAGAGACGGGTGAAGATGATGCAGGTGGGGTTGTTGTTGGCAGCATTCTTCACATTCAGCGTGTTTTCTTCATTGGCGGGAGCGTCCTGCCAGTACATGCCTCCGCCGCCCTTGTCGTCCCACAGTTGCCAAGCCCAGTTGCCGAACATGCGCAGCTGGTCGATGTAGAACTGTTTCGGTTCCAGGTCGTAGGCTTCGAGGATGCCTATAGCGGCCCAAGCGTCATCGTCGCTGAATCGGTGTCCGTATCCCGGGCGCATCATCCAGCACGTACGTCCATCGATGGTTTTGACGAAGTTGGGGAAGAGATTTATCATACGGGGGCACATAACCGCCAGGTCCTCATAGTCGTCGGAACCTCGTGCCCCCTTGGCGAATTCAGCGAAAGTGGCCAGTGCATATCCCTGCCACCAGATGCTCTCCACGCCGCCACGGTCGTTGGAGCCTTTCTGGTAGTGATTCGACCACTGGTAGGCGTCGTTGCCGGAACCCAGGTTGTAGAACAGTGGCAAGGCTTTGTCAAAGATTGTTTTGCCATCGATGTAGAACTCGCTTTGTGTGACGTCGCCAGAAATGTTGAAGAGAGGCGACAGTGAGATATGGTCGATGTTCGGCACGTTGATGGCAGCGGAGCTTCCCGTGCCCGGGAAGGTGAGCCGAATGGTGTTGGCTCCCGGCTTCAATGTGACCTTTGCTGTTACGCTGTTGAGGGCATTGATGGTAATACCGCTGTTGAGATTGGTCCATCGCCAGTTTTTGGTGTCCTGTTCGCCGTTGACCTGTATTTCGGCATAGCGTCGGGTAGAACCCAGGAAGTCGATCACAAGGTTGTACTCACCACCATTCACGCTGTACACATCGTTCCACTCGATGTAGCTCTCACGTGCGGGGTTGTCGTCGGATGCCGGTTGATAGCCTAACTGTCCGATGATGTATCCGCAGGAGGTATTAATCGTTTCCACGTCGACGAGCGATTTGTCGGTGAAGTCGTTGATACGACCATTCTCAGCCTCATAGCGCGGAGCCTCCATGCGCACCCCCGTGAACGTGTGTGTGACGGTAGCACCCGCCTCCACGTTTTCGGTGAGTCCCCACTTGGTGTCACCGTCCTCGTTGGTGAAATCGCCGTAGAAGCCCAAACGGTGTCCTGAGACATAGACCGCTTGCTCTTCATCGCTGCGATTGACGATGGCCACATTGCGTGTAGGGCTGAAGAGGCTGCCTTGGTCGACTGCCACCACATAGACATCGCCGTTGCGCTGTATGAGGCGCGCATCGCCGAAGACAGACGCATCGAGTCCAAGGAAGTCGCACCAGTCGACATATCCCTCCTCATTGAACATGGGCACGGAGGTGTCTGACGGCTCTGACGTGTCTTTGGGAGCGCCCTCGCAGACGAATGCCACCTGTATCTTGTCGATGTTGGGCGCATTGCCCACAGCGTTGCCAAGAGAGAAGAAATTCTCACCTGCGTTGAGATAGAGCGAGGCGGTGGCGCGTTTGATGGAGGAGCCGTTCCAGGAACCAGAGGACGGGCAGGTAAGTGGCACCGTGACCTCATTGGCAGTCACCTCGATGTCGCGTGTCTCACTCGTCATATAGAACACCGTGAAGTCGTAAATGCCATCCTTGTCGACGGTGATGCTGTAGGTGCGCTTGCGCCCTTTGGTGAGGTTATTGAGGCTCTTGCCATCCGAGCATTTGGCATCGTTCTGCACGGTGCCGTCACCCTCACCGCTCTCAGCCTCTATGGTAAGGGCGTTGGCGAGCGAGAAGCCGTCGGCGGTCAGGTATTCACGGGCGTCGGCAGCAGGGAAGTCGGCAGGACGCACCGTGATATGGTCAATCATCGGCGCCTGCGAGTCTTCGTCGTTACCTATTATAATATTATTGAGTCCTTGATTGAGTTTGATGAGTGCCGTGCGGAAGCCAATCTTTTCGCCCGGGTGGTCTTTGTCGCTGACACCAGGCTGTGCGATTGTGAGGCGCGACTTCTTGCCGTCGGCGCCCTGCACGTAGCACTTCGTCTCGCTGTTGGCGGTGTAATAGAGCGTCACGGCATACGTGCCCTCCACAGGTGCCACCACGTCGGAGAAGACGAGACGTTTGGTGCCGCCCAGTCCAGCCACGAACTTGCCGCCGAACATCTTTCCATCAGTCAGGATGGAGCCGCCCTCGTTGTAGTGTTCAGCCTCGAAGGTGCGGTCGTGAGGATAGCCGAAAGAGGGGTCGGTGGTGAAGATGACGAGGGCACCGCCATATTTCAGCACGGGTATGGTGAGCTGGTCGCCTTTGGTGACCCCCTCGCGCACCTCGCTCTTCACTTCGTAGCGGTAGTCGCCGTCACGGTAGATGTGGGCATAATACTGCTTGCCCTCTTCCAGATAGTCGGTGCTGACGATGGCTGTGCGCGCATCGTTGGCAAGCGATGCCACCCACCACGCATCGCCCTTGCGGCGGGCAATGGTGACATAGCTGTCGGGCATGGCCTCCAAGCAGTGAATCTCGTCCCATGTCACGGGGAGGTTCCTGAGCACCACGTCGGCCACGGAATACTCCAAAGCCTCGGGTGTGTCGGCAGGATGGAAGAGTCCCGACTCATAGGCCACGCACATGGCCAGTTCCTGACTCCAGGTATTGTTGTCGATGCTGCGCACAGAGCCATTGCTGCGTCCCCACTTCAGGGGTGTAAAATCCATACTGCCGATGACGTTGCGCGTCAGACAGAGGTTCACCACATGGTAGGAAGGGGTGAGGTGCGGCCAGAACATATACATCTCGTTGCCGTAGTTGGCCTCCATGGTCAGCAAGTTGGACCAAGTGCGGTCCAGTCCGGAGGGTTTGGTGCAGCCATGGAAATTAATCACAAGGTTCAAGCGCCGTGCCGCCTCGAGCATGCGTTCATACTTCAGGAGCTGCTGCTGGCGGTCATCTTCGAAGAAGTCGATTTTGAAGCCTTTCACGCCCATGTCGGCCCACTTCTTCATTTCGATGTAAATATCATTGGCATTGTTGCTGAAATGGTTTTGGTTAAACCAAAGAATCAGCCCTACACCTTTCTGTTTGGCATATTCCACCTCCGTCTTCACGTCGAGCCTTCCATCCCATCCCTCGTCGAGCAGGTTGTACTCCCAGCCGAAGTAAGCAGCCATGTCGGTGTACTTACGGCACATTGCCGAGGTCAAGTTGTAGTCAGCATCCTCAGCTGCCCAGTTCCATGCCACGCGTCCGGGTTTTATCCACGAGACGTCATCGAGGCGGCAGGCAGGTGACAGGTTCTGTGTGACCGTGCTTTCCACGATTTCGGCCAGAGTACCGATGATGAGGGTGCGCCAAGGCGACTCGAAGGGAGCGGAGAATGTGCTCTGCGTCTCCTGAGTCCCCAGTTTGTTGCCGTGCTTCACGATTTCCAGTTTGATGCTTCCCGACTTCGAGCCTTTTACCAATGTGCTGGCAGCGATTGTGGAGAGAGAGGCCGACTCTGTAATGAGGCACCATGCGTCGCTGTAGTTGGTCTGCACCAGCATGGGTGCGCAATAGCCGTATTGGAAGCCTTGGTAGGTGGTTTTCTCTATCTCGTTCCAGCTGCGTCCGGTGTAGTAGTCGGAGTAGCCGGCATCATAGCTGCGCTGCACCCAGCACTTGCGGAAGGTGCTGAAGCTGAACTCTGTCTGCTCGTTGTCCCATACGAAGCTGCCGGACCCGTCTTTTTTGTAACGGAAAGCCACGGCATTGTCATATACGCGGAACACCATCGCCAGTTGTCGCAGGTTCTGCGAGTTGGTGAAAGTGACTTGCACTTCCTTGCAACGGTTCTCGTTGGTGGCGCGTTTGCCATGACCGATGACGTAGGTTTCGTCGATATCCTGAATGTCGACATCGGCCATGTCGTCGAACTCGTAGTATTCGTCGTCTGAATATTTCACGCCCAACACAGACGGGCTGATGACGTTGTGCGATCCCCGTGCGACGCTATAGAACGGTTTGTTGTCGGTCACACCAAGGGTCAGACTGAGGGTGCCAGAGGGTGACTGCACCTGCACATCGGCCAGTGCGGAGAGGACGCCCAACAACATGAAAGGTAAAGATAAAAATCTCTTCATACTACAAAAGGTAAGAATTATGGCACTAAGATATATAAAATTATGGAGATAATCGTAAGTTTTGTTTATAAATATTGGAAATTACACAAATTTGGCACATATTCGGACTATTCCAGCGAATTGTCCTTCACACGTCGCTGCTCGCGATATTCCTTGGGTGTAATCCCATAATGTTTGCGGAACTCGGCGTAGAACTGCGTTCGGGTGTTGAATCCGCTGGAATAGATGATTTCCTGAATGGTCAGGTTGGTGGTGTCCAACTGCCGTGCAGCATATTCGATTCTGTAGCTCTTGATGAATTCTTTCGGGGTGGGCAAGCCCGCCTCACTGAATTTACGGTAGAGTTTGCGCTGTGAGAGGTTCATCTTGCTGGCAAGGTCGTTGGGGGTAAAGTCGGCATTGGTGAGGTTTTTGTTGATGATGCTTATCACCTCATCCCGGAACTTGCGCTCCTCGCCTGCCATCAGTTTGCCGTCCTGGAACGTGAAGGACGATGCCGATGTGTTGTAATACTCTTTGAGCACCTTGCAGTTCTCTATCAATCGAGCCACGACGGCCTGTAGGTACTGCGCGCTGAACGGCTTGCTGACGTAAGCATCGGCCCCGCTGTCCAGTCCTTCCACCTGTTCCTTCTCCGTGCAGCGTGCCGAGAGGATGATGATGGGGATGTGCATTGTATGCTTGTTCTGTTTCAGCCGCTGCGTCAGTTCCAGTCCGTCCATTCCCGACATCATGAGGTCGGTCACGATGAGGTCGGGCATCTTCTGTTTAATTATCTCCATTCCCTGTTCACCACTCTCCGCTTTCATTACGTTGTAGTCGTCGCCCAGCATATCATCAATGAGTTCGAGGATTTGCTTGTTGTCATCGATGACAAGCACTGTGGGAATGCCCTCGCGGTGGACACGTGACTGACGCGGTCGGCGCGGCATGACAGATGCAGCAGGTGTAGATGGCAACACATCGGTTTGCGCTCCGTGAATGTCGGAAGCGTCAGCGGCGACAGACGTCGCTCCCGTCTCTTTCATGTCGACGAAAGAAGGCCTTAGCGTCGTAGCATCCGTGCCCTCCGGCAACTCCATCCATGGCAGCCTGACGATGAAGCAGGCGTATTCGCCCTCGACGCTGTCGATTTCGATGGTGCCTTCCAGCAGTTTGACGGTTTCGGCGCAGATGGCCATGCCGAGTCCGTTGCGCGAAGTGAATCCCAGTGTAGCACTCTCATCCACACTGTCGAACATGGTATAATAGTCGAAAATATGCTGCCGTTCATTCTCTGGGATGCCCGATCCCGTGTTGTAGACAGAGAAAAGCAGCTGACCATTCTCGTCCTTTCCCAACCGAACCCGGATCACGGCCCCCTGTTTAGAGTACTTGAAGGCATTGGAGATGATATTCGTACTTATACGCCTTAGCAGGCGGTCGTCGGAATTCCACACCAAATCCTTATCCACCTCGCATTCGAGTGTGATGTTATTCTGCTCAGCCAATTCCTTGAAAGACCTTAAATTTTCCCAAAGAAATTCGCCGACGGCCATACTGCGCAACTGCACCTTTTCTTTTCCGGCATTGAGACGGCGAATGTCCATTATCTCTTGTATGAGCTGGTTGAGGCGCTTCATGTTGCTCTGTATCATGCTGACATAACGACGCACAAAATTGTCGGTACCGGTATGTGAGAGGATGCGCTCGCAGGGTCCGTAGACCAGTGTGAGCGGCGTGTTCAGCTCGTGGACCAGATTGGTGAGGAAGTGCATTTTCTGCTCGTACATTTGGTCGCGCTGTTCCTGCTCACGCCGAGCCTCCATGATTTGCGCCTTCACTTGGCGGTGCAAATTCCATCGGTGGTATAAGAAATAGAGAATTGCCAGCACCGTACACAGATAGAGCAATTTGGCCCACCATGACAGATACCACGGCGGTGTGATGCGTATGGTAAGCAAAACGGGTTTAGAGTCCTCCCCCGACAGCAGGTCACGGCATTTCACATAGAGGGTATGTGAACCCGAAGAGAGCCGGGTGAGGTTGATTTCGCCACTATGCCCACTGCTTATCCACGGTCCATTCTCAGAGAAGGAATAGAAGAACTCTTTGGCACCTGGATCAAAGAAATCGAAGGTGGTCACATGCAGTTTCAACGTATTCTGGTCATAATTCAGTGTCAGCGTCTGTTTATCGCCGTCAATCTGCAGGTAATCATCAAGGAATGCCGGCATACCCAAGATACTCAGTCCCGTAAAGGTAGGCCTGATATCATGACGACGGTCGTTTGCGGCCTTGTCTGCCACGATAATGCTTATGCCGTTGTATCCACCGAAGAAGAGTGTATCACCTATTGAGAACACCGCTCCATCGGCATATTCATTCACTTCCAGGTTGTCGGCCTCGTTGAACAAGCGCATCCGGTGGGTGCCGTGTGCAAACCTCACCAAGCCCTTGTTGGTAGATGCCCACACATTGCCCTCGGCATCTTCGGTGAGTGCATGTATGACATTATTCGGCATGCCATGGCTCACATCGTAAAACTCCACGTCTTTTTCGCCTCTGTTCGGACGGAAACTGAGTCCTACGCCCGTACCTATCCAAAGGCCCTCGCGTGTGGGCAGCACAGCAAAGATATCTTCCAAGCCTGCGTCATTCGGCAACTGCACAACAGGTTTCACCCATGTCAGCTGGTCGTTTTGCAATACGAAGAGACCTTTTCCCCGGTTGCCCAGATAGAGAGGTCCTCCTGGTACAGAGGCCATGGAGAAGAAATAATTGGAAGTCTTCTTGCCCCCGTCGAGCACATAGCGCTTCATATCGGTGAGTCGGGGCTGTCCTTCCGTGCCGCCGATAATGGCGCGGTAGACACCCATGCCCTGTGTAGTCATCCATAGGGTGTCGCCTCTTTCGCAGAGTGCACTCACCCACTCCACCGGCATTTCCGTCGGCACGGTCACGATGTTCTGGTTGGTGCGTGAGCGGAAGCTGATGCCGTTATTGGTAGCTACCCAGAAGCCCTTCAGGCGCCGTGAGGGCAGCAGTGCGAAGACCGAATTGCCGGCCAGTCCTGTATTCTCGCGCCTCAGGAAGCGTCGTTGCAGATTGTTGTGAATGTCGACCAGATTGAAATCGGGAATCTCCAACAAGCCGTCGCCCTTTGTGCCCGCCCAAAGCGTGCCGTCGCTGTCGAGGAGGATGGCCCTGTAAGGTTTGCGCTGTAACAGATGCATCACATCCGTGGTGAGCGAGCGTCGCATTTCCAGTTCGTCGATGAACATCAGCACGCCCTGTCCGTCGGTACCTATCCATATAATGTCCGACGTCGGGTCATGGTACATGGCCGTCACGCCGACCTGTATGCCCAAGTCGGATTTCCTGTAAAGGTCGCCCTGCTTTTCCAATATCAGCACCCCGCTATTGAGGAAGCTTACGAAAAACCGGTTGTTCATGCTCAGGATGCGGCTGATGGCTCCCCGCCGTGCGATGTCCTCTTGCAGAGATGCAATACTACGACGGTTGGCCGAAGCGAAATCGAAGGCCCAGAGCGTCCCTTCGCTATCGACGAGATACTCCCTGTTCTCATCGCATGAGGCCGCAAGCAGTTGTTCGCTGCTCAGCACGGTCCGCTTGCCCAAAGTATATTTGTCGCCCTGACGCTGCAGGTTATAGCGCACGATGCCATTGGTTTTGAACAGGAAGAGATTATTATCCGTCATGAAGAAGTCGAGGGTCTGGTCGCCGTTGTCGCCGCCACTGAGCGGCAACCGCACAAAGGTGGTGTCACGACCCGTATGGGCATAAAGGTTGTTGTCTTGCAGCACTATCACCCTATTGTCGGCATTCAGGCGTATGCCTCGGGCGCTCTGAAACCGCGGCATATTGACATGCTTTTGCGTGCGCAATATGCGACTCAAGCCATGGTTGGTGAGAATCCATCCACAGTTGTCACGGTCGACCACCATCCATTCGATGATGTTCCCCTCCACGTATGCCCCCTTCATTGCAGGTAATTGATATACGCGTGTGCCATCAAAACAATTCACGCCGTCGCAAGTACCAAAAAGCATCATACCTGTGTACATCTTGCCAAAGGAAAGGATGCTGCTGTTGCTCAGTCCATCCTTTGAAGTGATGCTTCTCAGGTTATAGGACATTCCTGTCGTTGCGATGCATAAAAGTTCTGTGGTCAATAATATCGTTTTAGCTCTTAGGCTTAGCATCATAGGTAAATAATGTTGTTTTTCGTCGGTAGTTGGCACAAAAATAAACAATTATATTTAAGAATCTTATATCACGACAAAAAATTAACAATATTTATTAACTTTTGTTCACAAAAACGGGGCGTAGTTGCCTCTTAGGGGGGTAGTTTGAGATTATACCCACCTATAATAGATTCAGCCCCACCCAAAAGGTGAGGCTGAATCGTAAAATCATAGGAGTAAGGGAGTCAATCGTCCCAGATGGGGTTATTGGCGTCATCACCATCGTCAAAGGAGGAACTGTTGCCGAATTGGTCAGAGGTTTCCCTTGTTGTTGTCTTGTCACCAAACGGAACAGTGGTGGTACAAATGAGTTGGACAGGTTCGACCTCGTTGATTTCTATTTGAGGGATGCAGTATGTTCTTTTCATATTGTTACTCCTTATTTTATTTAATCAATATTTTCTTGCCATTATTGATGTAGAGGCCCTTTTGCGTGGGCTGGCCGTTCATCTTAACACCCTGCAGATTGTACCACGACTGTGTCTCAGCCGTGGTGTTGCTTACGGGCTGTACAATGTCGTTGGTGCCGTCGAAGTCAAGTCTGAATCCGTTCACGTTACCATCTTGCAGAGACGATAGCGGGATGTATGCGCGATGGGGGTTGAGTGTGGTGCCAGTGTAGACCCAGAAGCCTATTTCTCCTTCAGACCTGCCCAGGGTGAGCACACTCTTTGATTCAACAGTTATCTCATTGTCCGTTCCTTGAAGCAGATTGTCACCAATTGTTTCATCTTCGCCCTCATTCGTTACATTGAATGCATGGAGGCCATAGGAATGCAAACCAGAGACTTCTTTCGTTCTTAAATAAACTGCGGTACCAGCAGGTATCACATTACCAATTGGTTCCATGACAAGGGATTGGTCTTTGGTTGAGTTTGCCACAAAGGCCTCGACACCCTCCGGCACCAATAGATTGTTGTTGCTTACATAGAGTGTGCCTGAGTAGAAGTCTTTATCGTCTTCTTTACTTGCTGGATTCACATACATAAAATAAGAATTGATGGGTCCAGAGACTTCCATTTTCAATTCAGAACCTGGCACGGAATAGGTATAGGACAAGGTGTTGTTTTCACCACGCCAATCCAAATCTTCCGTCAGCTCATCCGACAGGGTAATTTTGTCACCTTGGACACCCTTCACATCATAGTTAGATTCGTTATCACCAATTTTAATTGTGAAGTCTGAGAAATTCTCTTTACTCACCTCGGATTCCTCGGAGGGAAGCATCACTTCGAAAGAAAGTTTTCCTTCGTTTGTTCCCAGACGTTGGTCTGTGAACTTTTGCTGAATCGTCAGATCACTTATATTCAAACTCGTATTATTGCTGAGATCCAGGGCGGTGAGTTGATTGTTATTACAATCTAATGATATGAGTCCGGCATTTTGAGACAGGTCGAGAGAAGTGATGCTGTTTTCGCTACAGTCGAGTGTGGTAAGCGTTTCAGTAGAGGGCAATTCGAGTTCGGTGATGTTATTATAACTGCAGTTGATTGTTTGAAGAAGGGTATTTTCGCTCAAATCGAGTTCGGAAAGTCCGTTGTTGCTGCGTTTAAGCCCTGCAATATGTGAGCCATGTGCCATATTGAGCGTTATATCTCTGTTATGGCTGCAGTCAAATTTGACCAATTTCTTGTTCTTGGTCAAGTCGAGCGACGAGATATTGTTATAGCTGCAGTTAAGTTCCTTCAAATAGATGTTCTTTGTAACATCGAGCGATGAGAGGTTATTATGGCTGCAGTCAAGTTCGAGCAAATAAGGGTTATTGGAGACCACGATCGAAGGGATACCGTTGTTGCTGCATTTCAGAATTAGAGGACCCACCAAATTGCTTATATCAAAATTCGTGAGAGAGTCACAGTCTGAGATTGTAAGAGAAGGAAGTTCATCAT
>CAJONT010000122.1 GCA_905235975.1 uncultured Prevotella sp. | reverse complement strand
TACACACAGAAGAACGACAATCTGTGTGTTTTGTACGATTTCATGCGCCTATCGTACAAAACACAGAGTCGACAGTCTCTTATAATTTATATATTACAAAATAACTTGTATCTTTGTTCTTGAAATATCCTAAACAAAAATACAAGGTTTATGAAAACTATTTATACTTCATTCATTCTATTACTTACAAGCCTTACACTTCAGGCACAAGAGTCCGTATCGAACCGCATTGACAACTATGTCAATCTCATTTCTTGGGACGACGATGCTCCCAACTTTGAAGAAACCTACATGACCGATGCCGGTGTGCTCTATCACTTAGGCGATGAATTTGCCCAAGGAGAAGACCGCTTCGGTGAGATAGACCCCGAAGGCTTCGGCCATGCCGACAAGTTGAATTGGCAGGGTACCGACCATGTCTACGACTTGAAGCCGGGCGACCGCATCATTCTTTGGGCGTTGGCCACCGCCGACGAAGCCGCCGTCCGCTGCAAGCTCAACTATCTCAGTATCACCAAGGAGAACGGTGATTTGAGCGCAGAGGTGACCGACATGCTGCAGACAGCCGACGGAGAGTCGACTGTAACCCTTCCGGGAGGAGCCGAGGGCGACTACATCGTGTTCAATGTGCCTTCAGAGAATCTGAAGAATGAGCTGATAGCCTACAAGGTTATCGTCACGGGTCACGATGCCGACCTGTTGGGCATCTTCGTAGCCCCCTCGTTCCAGACGACGAAAGAAGACCGCCGCGACAACTACCTGCACCAAGCCGTACAAGGCTATGGTTGGAACTGGGTCTATGACCTTGCCATCCCTCAGGCCAAAGAAGGCGACCATCCGCTGGTGGTGTGCGGTCCGTATGTAAGTGAAGAAGGTGGTGATTTCCAAGACGGCAACTCCTACTTCAAATGGAACAACACCGACTCCGACCTTCCCGGTGCCGGCGGCTTGGGAGGCACTGTCAGCCCCACCGAGCACTGTAGCGGATGGATTATTCCTGAGACCGTGACCGCCTTCCGCACCGGTTTTGGCTTTGCCTACACAGGGCAGATAAGCCGTGTAGGTATCGTGAAGGGCAATGATGCCCATCAGGTGATAGACATGTATTTCGAGCCCGCCTTCCTAAAACAGTATGAATACGAAGAGGCCATGCCCGATGCCCGTATCGGCGACCGTATGGCATTCAGCGGCGACTGGAGCAGTGCCGGCACCTGCAATGTAATCGTCAACGACTACGACGGAAATGAGCTTGGTTCCGGGCAGTTCCCCTTCTCCATTGAACTCACAGCCGAGAACATCGCTGCTTTCCAAGAAGGCAATTATCTCGTGTCTGTGGAAGAAGGCAGTTTCAGCGGTCTGTGCCTGTGGCCAGCAGTGGAAGACAGCGACGACCCCTCGTCCATCAGCAACCTTGCAGTGAAACAGGCGTCAAGCACAGCCATCTACACACTGAGCGGTGTCCGTGTAGCCAATCCTCAAAAAGGCATCTACATCAAGAACGGCAAAAAATTTATTGTTAAATGATGAAATACAGAAAAATCTTTTCCCTCTTCCTCCTGTTCTTCTCGCTCACAGCCTCCGCACAGAGCATAGACGAGCAGATAGAAAGCCTCATCAACCAGATGACGCTGGAAGAAAAAGTACGTATGTGCTTCGGCGGAGAGCACACAGGATGGGTGATATTCCCCGGTGTAGACCGTCTGGGCATCCCCCTGCTTGACGGTTCCGACGGTCCACGCGGACTCGTGCTTGCGCCCGTCACCGTGTTTCCGAGCGGTTTGGGCTATGCCTCCACCTGGAATACGGTCCTGGCCGAAGAAGCAGGCAAGGTAATCGGCGAGGAGTCGCGCAACATGAGCCGCACCGTACTCTTCGGTCCCGCCTTCAACATCAACCGCGACCCGTTAGGGGCACGCTTCTTCGAATACATGAGCGAAGACCCCGTGCTCAGCGGCAAGATAGCAGCCGCCCAGATACGCGGCATGCAAAGTGAGCAGGTGGCAGCCTGCGCCAAGCATTTTGCCTGCAACGGCCGCGACTGGAACCGCGACAACTACTACACCAAGTGCGATGAGCGCACGCTGCGCGAAATCTATCTGCGCGGCTTTGAGATAGCCGTGAAAGAAGGCAATCCCTGGGCTGTGATGACAGCAGCCAACGGACTGAACGACGACTACTGCAGCGACAACCACTGGCTGCTCACGGATGTGCTGAAGAACGAATGGGGCTTCAAGGGCATCGTGCTCACCGACTTCTGCCACAGCAAGTCGACGGTGAAGGCAGCCTTGGCAGGCTTAGACGTCGACATGCCCTGGGGCAATTGGAACGACGTGCCCTTCGGCAAGCGACTGCTCGATGCCGTGAACAACGGCGAAGTATCGGAAGAGATTCTCAACGACAAGGTGCGCCGCAACCTCTGGATGCGGAGTCAGATAGGCAATCTGCCCGGTCAAAGCAACAATATAGGAAAAGGCGACCGCAACACGCCTGCCCACCAAAAGGTAGCGTTGAAGATGGCAGAAGAAGGTCTGGTTCTCCTGAAGAATGAGGGCAACATCCTGCCGGTAGATGCCACCGCCATGCACAAGGTAGTGGTGATAGGTCCCAATGCCGCACAGCGCATTGACGCCATCGGCCTTGGAGGTTCTTCCGGTGCTACAGCCCCCTTTGAGGTGACGGCACTGCAAGGACTGGAAGAGCGCCTTGAGGGTCAGGCAGAGGTCAGCTATATCCCCCTCTTCGGCGAAGGCAACTTCAAGCTATTAGGCAACGACTGGGTAGGCGGCAAGGTGGACGTGACCTATACCGACGGCAACGGCAACCACGCCACGACGACTACCGCCCCCGACATAGACTTCTCATGGGTACGCGACGGATTCCCCGAGGGCACCTCAGCCGGTAACCTGCGCGTGGAGATTCACGGCAAGTTCGTGGCACCCGCCACAGGCCGTTACATCTTCCGTCTGAGCAGTGACGACCCCGCCGACCTGTGGGTGGAAGACATGGGAGCCAGCACCGCCAAGAACGGCGACAAGGGTGCCCCCCAGCAGAGCACAGGTTTGGTAGACCTGGAACTCGGCAAGACCTACGATGTGAAGATTACCTACAAGCAGACGCCAGAAGGAGCCGCTGCAGCCCAAGATATGAACTACTGGGCCCACGAGAATGCAGAATTGAAACTGGAGTGGTCGGCACAGGGCACCGTGGCCACCATCCGAAAAGCCCTCCAGCCCTATACCGATGAAATCAGCCAGGCAGACCTCGTTGTCTTCGTGGGCGGCATAGACCACAACCTCGACTGCGAAGGTCGCGACCGCAAGAGCATGGACTTCCCGTCAGGTCAGGCCGAGCTTATCCGCCAAGTGGCCCAACTCAACGCGAAGACCGTCGTGGCGCTGTACCACGGTTCTCCGCTCACCCTGCCCTGGCTTGACGACGTGCCCGCCGTAATCGACCTGTTCTACCCCGGCATGTTCGGCGGCACGGCACTTGCCGAGGCCATTTTCGGCGACATCAACCCGTCGGGCAAACTCACCTTCTCGTGGCCAGCCCAGTACAGTGATGCCCCCGTGAACCTGTCGACACAAGACTTCAACTATGTATATTGCGACGAAAAACTCAATGTGGGCTACCGTTACTACGACTCACCCAATGCCACAGCCACTCCGCTGTTCCCCTTCGGCTACGGCCTGTCGTACACCACTTTCGACTATTCCGGTCTGAATGTATCGCCCGACGGCAAGACCGTATCGGTCATGGTGACCAACACCGGTTCGCGAAAGGGTTCAGAAGCGGTGCAACTCTACATCGCCCAGCCCAATGCCACGGTAGAGCGTCCGCGCCATGAGCTGAAAGCCTTCAGCAAAGTAGAGCTTAATGCCGGCGAGAGCCAGTGGGTGACCTTCACGCTCAGCGACGAAGACTACAGCTACTACGATGTAGAATCCCACGGATGGGTGAAAGATCCCGCTCCGTTTGTCATCGAGGTAGGCGCCTCCTCTCGCGACATCCGTCAGACGCAGGAAATAGACCTCACCGTGGCACAGGAGCATCCCATTCCCGTGTGCTATCTGCTCATCTGCTGCCGTACCGAGAACAAAGGCACGAAATTCCTTGTGAACAGCAAATGGGAGGCCAACCATGACTATAAGAACATCGACACCGTGCGCGACATTCTACAGAAAATCAAGTCGGCCGGCATCAACACGGTGGGTATCGACTTCACCAATCCTTCGATGTGGGACGTTCCTGTGTACGACTCGCAGGGTCACCTTGTAGATGATTTCTCGAGCGAATTCATGCCCATGCTGGACAATATCATCCAGGTTTGCGAGGAGAAAGACATGCACTTCTTCCTTTTCCTCGGCGACCCCAATGCATGGACGATGAAATACTGGAACACCATCGCCAAGCGTGTGTGGGAAGAATATGTACCCCACCCCAACTACCAGTACTACGGCTACGACGACAACCGTCCGCTCCTTGTGATGTTCCTGTACGGAACTGCATTCTGGAGCACCTACAACAACACGCCAGCCAATGAGAAGGACTATATCTCCAAGTTCCATATCGGTACGTGCCAGATAAACGGTCCCATCATAGAACAGTCGTCCGACGGTTGGGGCTACCGCAACTTCAGCCAGAGCAGCACAGGCAATGTAAGATTTGCCTGTCCCAACGGCGGTGTGCCACCCACCGACTGGTACCGCATCGACGACGAGGCATGGAAGGAACGTGTAGACTGGGCCATGGAAGCCCACCACTACGCCGTTTTCGGCAGCTACGACGACACCTGCGACGGCATCTTCTGGGGTATCTCCGACGTAAGCGAATCGAGGAGCGAGTTCCACAAGAACAGCAAGACGATAGACAAGCCCTACATCTATTATGACATCCTCCGCGACAAGTTGCGCTCGGAAGAGGGCAATGTGATGCTCATCACCCAAGATGACGGCCGCGAGACCGCCTACACACAGGACGACCATGAAATCTCACTCACCGACGCCCTGATGAACAGCAACAATCCCGTCACTTCGGTACGCGTGCTTCAGGCACAGTCGAACTGCGAGGTGACCTACCGCCGCCGTACGGAAGGAAAATGGGAGAGCCTTGCCCTTCCTTTCGCCTTCAATGTGACGGAAGACTTGCTGAACAACTTCGACATGGCCGTACCCTGCGACGTGATCTCCGGTGAAGACGAGATAACCTTGGAGTTCCGTCTGCTGAAAGCCGATGAGCACGTAAACGCCTATATGCCCATCCTGATCAAAGGCCGCTCCAATGCAGTGACCACAAGCTTGTTCAGCAACGTATCGCTGCAACCCAGCACCTCAGCCCAGACCACTACCGTGAGCGGCGACGGCTACCATGTGGAATACACCGCCAATTCACAGCTTCAGACGCTGTGGCCTATGGACGCTTTCACCATCAGTTCCGGCTATGTGAATGTGGCTTCACAGCAGCAGCCCATCAACCTGTATCCCTACCGTTTCTACTTCACCGTCAAGAACGACGACGGAGTGAAACTCTATCCAGGCAAGACCCAACCAGGTGTCATGTTCGACAGGCCGTCGATTGTAGAGACCCCCACCGGCATTCGTGCCACCTTCCAGGTGAACAATGAAGAGGGAGCCATCTACAACCTGCAGGGACAGTATATGGGCAAGGACCTCAAGGTGTTGCCCGCAGGCATCTACCTCCAAAACGGCAAGAAAATAGTCATACGCTAACCAAATATGCGCACCTTACAAGCGAACTTTCCCGAGAGGGGCATCGGCACAATGCTGATGCTCCTCTTTACACTTGTCGCTGGTGCCACAGAACTCTTCACACTGAAAGAGCTGAAGACATCATGCCTCTACAATCCGACAGGACTCGATGAACGGCCTGTCTTTTCATGGGAACTCTATGCACCGAATGCGCATGACGTTATGCAAAGAGCCTACCGAATCACCGTTTCGACAGACCGACGGTTTGTACCAATACGAATGCAGCATACCTGCCAACACCACCGCCACGGTGATTCTGCCTGATGGGACGCGTGAACTTGGTTCAGGTCACTATGTCTTTCCCTTTGCCCCTTAAGACACAGCGGGAGGGATGTAGGTGCCCAAACATTTGAAATCATACGGAATTATTTCGGTCTCGTCCGATATGCAACGACAAAAGAGCGCCCAAAAGAAATAAATACTAATTTTGCAGCACGAAATCAAACACAGAAGAAACGATATGAACATGAAAGCAGTGATTTTGGCACTTATGAGCTTGGCACTTTACACAAATGTCCAAGCCCAGCAGATAGACCGGACCCGTGAGACAAAGGTTTACTACGGTGCACCAGACAGGTTCCTTGAGACGGCAGATGTCTCACTGAGACCATTGTGGAAATACACCCGTTCGCACGTCACAGGTTTCTACACCAGTTTTGTAGATGCGTGGAAACAGAAATACGTGTCGGGAAAGAGTCAAGCCGAGGTAGCCCAACTGATGGCCGAGGCATTCCCCGGAAAGCGACTTTTCTATGAAGGTTCCATGGAGAACCAAGTGAACGGCGACCCTAACGGCCGTACAGACAACGCTTTCGAGACCGAAGTGTTCAATGTCTACAAGGACGCCGGCTTCACCATCGACTTCGGTGCCATCAACTACATGAGCAACACGGTGAACGGCACCGGTGGCATCAACGACACACAAAACAGCATTGCAGACTGCAAGGCCAAGATAGAGCACTACTATGCAGACGGTGTGGGAAAAGTGCTTTACCTGTGCGGTCCCTGGACAACGGGAGGTGACCTCTACGGCAACAACGACGCCCGTGTGATGGCCAGCTGGACCGACGGCGTGATGACCGACGGCCCGTTGGGCTACTGGGTGGCCGACATGGGCAACTTCCGCCGCAACTCGCGCAACATCGTGCGCTACTGCCGTGAGCACGACATGACATCTGCGCTCATGATCAGCCCCTTCTCCGTGGACGGTGCCGGTGGCTATTCACCCTACAACGGCGGTTTCTTAGCCACTGCCAAGCTTTATGTCTTCGACCAGGAAGACAACAAGTGCATGCCCGACCTGTGGACCCTTTGGAACTACGGCGGCTCGGATGTAGAACTCATCACCCAGTTCCCGGAAAGCAAGCGTGTGGACGATGCCAACCAGCCACAGAACACCTTCTCGGGCATTGCCTACTGGCTGCTCTACCACCTGAACGAATGTCCCATCATACGCGTTGACAACGTGCCGGCAGGCGTGACCCTTCACGGAGAGCGTAATTTCTCTGCCACCCTTGCGAAAGGCGAGACACTGACACTGAACCTCAAGGTGCTCTCCCCCAACAAATGGATAGAACTGGCACCCGTGCTCAACTCCATAGTCACGAAAAACAGTGAACAGTGGGCATTCACCTTTGCCCTGAACGGCACCGACGTGACCGAAGCCATGACCCAGCAGGGAGGCTTCAACTGCATAGGCGACTACCGCATCGGTCAAGACGAGGCGCTGACGCTCACCGTCACGGCCACTCCCCTCACCGACAATGCAGAGACCGAGTTAAAGATAGAAGCCATGAGCAATGCCGCCAACAGCGTGAAGAGCAGAATCATATCCCGCATCGTGCTGAACGGCGAATTCATTCCATCGGAAGATGATGAAGACCCGGAAGACATAGATGACAATCCTGACGACACCTCCGACAACTATATCCCCGAAGACTATGAGGGAACCCCCTGGTTAGACCTCTACCAGCAGATTCCCGGCCGCATAGAATGCGAGCGCTTCGACAATGGCGGTTACAATGTAGCCTGGCACTGGAACAACGGCCCTTTCGCGGGCCAGGGCAGAGAGCCTGGCGACGGCATTGAGTTTATCTGGGGCGGCGTACGCTTAGGATGGTTGTCGAGCAACGACGAGAACTGGACCATCTACTCTGTCGACGTGGAGCGTACCTCCGAATTTAACGTGCAGTCGCAGACAGCCACAATCCGTATAGAGATTGACGGCTACACCTCCCCTTACAGGGCCACACACTTTGAGAATGTGCCCATCAGAGGCGGCAGGCACCTGCTGAAAGTATGGTACTATTCAGGAACCGGCGACGGCGACTATATAGACTTTACCGATACAGGAGCCGGCGACGGCATCCGCACACAGGAATTTCTCCTGCCCGAAGAGTCAAGGATTTACAATTTGCAGGGGCAGTTGCTCCAGCACCCCGTGCGAGGCATCAACATCATGGACGGCAAGAAGATACTGGTAAGATAACACCTGCGGCATAGAAAACGAGCGACCGTGACTTTAGAAAGCATCACGGTCGCTCGTTTTTATTACTATTGCATCAGGTCAGATGAGGAGCACGGTGGCGCTGCGTGCAGCCTGTGCGCCCATAACAAGCACCTGAGCGATATCGGCCGTCTTGGAAGGTCCGCTGATGAACGATCCATATCCATAGTCGTTGAACTCTATGCGCTTGTAAGCCTCGTGCATATTGTCGACAATCTGCGTTTTGTCGAGCAGGATGATGAGGTTCTCAGAGATAAAGCACACCGCTTTCTCTACCATGGTCTGCGGTATCCATACACATGCATTCTCTGCTACACCGAACACACCCTTTATAACACCCACATCGGTACCGTTGAGCGCCTGCGGAGAGCCACAAGTGTCAGGGTTACGCGTGGCGATGGTAATCTCAGGCAGATTGCTTGCAATCTCCTTGGCATCGGGATAGATCTCTTTGATGAGCGCATTGATGTCCTGACCAGGCTTTACTTCCACCACCTTTCCGCCCACACTCTGCGTCATGGAGATGAACTGTTTGAGCGTGTCAGGATATTTTATGCCCTTGATATCAGTGAGGTCGGGCATGTCGAAGCGCTGCTTGATGTTTTTTCTGAATTTAGACAGAATATCTTCTTTCTTGCTCATAAGTCGTTTTCATTTGAATTACTTAACCTTGCCTTTTCTCCAAAGTTCCTGGAAGGAGTTCTTGGGGAACTTCATCATTTCATGTCCGCCCTGTGCCCAGGGGTTGATACCACTGTTCATCATGAAACCGGGCACCCAGTTGGCCATGGGAGCGAACTTCATGGCGGTGTTGTAGAGAGCGCTGCTTCCGTAGAGCACGTTCATACCCTTGCACATCATCTTCTTCTGCGGGTTGGCAGTACCGAAGTCGTCAAGTTGCTGACGCCACTCATACACCTGGTCGCCCAGGTTGATCTTCACGGGGCATACCGTCTGGCAGCTGAGACAGAGCGTGCAAGCCGACACATTGCCACTGTGCAGTTTGGTATTGCGCAGCATACCGAGGTTGATGCCGAGCGGTCCGGGGATAAAATACGAATAGGAATAGCCACCGCTTCGTCTGTAGACGGGGCAGGTGTTCATACATGAGCCGCAGCGTATGCACTTGAGCATCTCCCAGTGCTGGGGATTGGCAATCCACTCACTGCGTCCGTTGTCCACCAGCACGATGTGCATGGGCTGTGCCGTGGGGCGAGCCTTGCGGAAGTGGCTGGTATAGGTGGTTGTTGGCTGTCCGGTGCCGGCGCGGCAGAGCATACGCTGGAACACGGCGAGGCAGTCGTAATTGGGAATAATCTTCTCGAGTCCCACTGCTGCGATGTGCAGTTTGGGGCACGAGGTGCTCATGTCGGCATTACCTTCGTTGGTGCACACCACGATGTCGCCTGTGGCAGCGATACCGAAGTTGCCTCCCGTCATACCTGCATCAGCGGTAAGGAACTCGTTGCGCAGGCTGAGGCGTGCCTGATAGGTAAGATAGGTAGGATCATGGTTGCCCTTCTCGGTACCCAGTTTTTCCTCGAAGAGTTCGCCCACGTCATCGTGGTTGAGGTGGATGGCCGGCATCACGATGTGGCTGGGTTTCTGTCCCTTGAGCTGAATGATACGTTCGCCGAGGTCAGTTTCCACCACCTCTATGCCATGTGCCTCAAGATAAGGATTCATTTCACACTCCTCGGTAAGCATACTCTTACTCTTGACGAGTTTTTTCACGTTATGGTCTTTCAGTATGCCATAGACGATTTCATTGAACTCATCGGCATCTTTTGCCCAGTGTACGATACAGCCGTTTTTCTCGGCATTGGTAGCAAACTGGTCGAGATATTCATCGAGGTGACTGATGGTGTGGCGTTTGATGGCGGAAGCCTTGTCGCGCAACTGTTCCCACTCTTTCAGTCCGTGCGCCATATTGTCGCGTTTGGTACGAACCGACCAGAAGGTGTCGTCGTGCCAATGGGAGTACTTTTCATTTTTCAAGAACTCCTGTGCTGCTTTTGAATGTGCTGTACTCATTAGATTCCTGCTGCTAAAATTTCTACTGCGTGCTTAAACTGAATAGGCATGCCCTCTTTCTTGGCCACGCCAGCCATGTGCATAAGACAAGAACAATCTGGACCTGTGACGAACTCGGCACCCGTAGCGATGTGCCTCTTCACTTTGTCCTGACCCATACGCTGGCAGATTGCGGTTTCTTCTATTGAGAACATACCACCGAAACCACAGCACTCGTCAGGGCGCTCAGGTTCCATCACCGTAATGCCCTTCTTGAGTTGTAACAGGTCGATAATCTTGTTGAATTTCTCCACGTGCATTTCGCTTGGAGAACTGAGTCCAAGCTCACGCACGCCGTGACAGGAATTGTGTACGCTCACCTTGTGTGGGAAACTTCCAGGCAGACTCTTCACTTTCACCACATCGTGCAGGAAAGTGATTACGTCGATACATTTCTCTGCGGTCTCGCATTTCTTCTTACCCTCGAGCAAACGCGGATAATTGATTTTCACGAAGGCCGTGCAGCTCACTGAAGGAGCCACGACATAGTCAAACTCCTTAAACTTATCCTCGAACTTCTCAGCCAGCGGAGTGGCCATTTTTTCAAATCCTGCATTGGCCATAGGCTGTCCGCAGCAAGTCTGATTAAGAGGATAGGTTACATCCAGCCCGAGATGCTTGAGCAATTTGTATGTAGCGACACCGACTTCAGGATAGACGGCATCTACATAGCAGGGGATAAATAAACCGATTTTCATGTATTAAAATATTAAGTTGCGAATTCAATGGTATTATGTTGCAAATTTAATAATTATTTTGGGTTATGCAAGAAAATAATTCAAAAGTTTACACTTTTACCTGACTTTTCCGTAGTTTTATACGAAAAACATACCCAAAAAGGGGGATAAACGGTGGAAATATGTCGAATGTCTGTCGACACTATTCGTAGAAAGATGCCGCAAAAAGGTCGGATACAGCCAAAAATGCGGTCCTATCCCTCACCAAGCCTTAAAATGCCGTAAAATGCGTTAAGAATATTGGAGAATCGGAAAGATAGTTTTATCTTTGCATTGACAAATACAATTGGAGAGAATCCATGCTGAAACAGGTATTCACAACGATGGCACTATGTGTTCCCCTGCTCTGCACAGCGCAGCAGGAGAACGGAGTCATGACGGTTTCATCCGCTTCGACAGGAGGATACGACCACGGAGTAGCCCTACAATCCTACTACGAGCCCGTCGGTGTGGATGTGCGGCCGGCACCAGCAGACAGTGTGGGTCTGCCGCTCCCTGCAGGCTACGGCTATACTGGAACGATGTGGCATTATCCCCTCTCGTGGAACGAATGGTGCGGCTGGGGATTGCACAAAGGGTTGAACGTCAGTCTTGATGCCTCTGTGTTTGCAGAGATTGGCAAACATGCCCACCATGGAGCGGGGTTTGCCCAGTCGATTTCCGCCATGTATGCCACGCCGCTCACCGACCGTTTATCGTTGGCGGTGGGAGGATATATGAGTAATGTGTACTGGGCACACAGCAACTACCGCGAGGCAGGATTGACGGCAATGCTCAACTACCGTTTCGATGAGCATTGGGAGGCATTCCTCTATGGCAAGAAGAGCCTTGTCGACGACCGCCATGTCCCCCGTCCGCTCTACGACATGCATGCCCTTGGCGATGTAGTGGGCGGTGGCGTACGCTACAACTTCTCACCCAGTTTCTCGATGGAGGTATCGGTGAACTACGGCACCATGCCCGACCGTCACGAGCATGCCCACGACATTTATCAACGATGGAGATAGACCGGAATAGCCGGTGCCCTCATACCATAAAAAGTTCCGCCATTGCACAGGCAACGGCGGAACTTTTTATATCATACGATGCACAACGCTACAACTTCGTGACGATACCCAATCGTGTGTTCTCCATGAAATGCACCAAAGTTTGGATTTCGGCGCTATCGGGCACCTGCTCCTTGATTTGGTTTATGGTGTCGATCACATTGTTCTGGCTATAGAACACCAGGCGGTACGCATTGGCGATATGGTTCTGCACTTTCTCAGAGATGCCATGATACGAGAGCATGGTTGTGTTAATGCCGCCATATTTCACGGGCGTGCCACCCACGATGATATAAGGAGGCACATCCTTTGAGAAGGTCGTGCCGGCCTGTATCATGGTGCCCTCCCCCACTCTGACGCCCGCATTTGCGATGACGCTGGTGGAGAGGATGGCACCGTTGTGAATCTCACAGTCGCCAGCCACCTTGGTACCGTATCCGAACACACATCCGTTGCCGATTTTTGTGTCGTGCGACACGTGCACGCCTTCCATAAGGAAGTTTTCATTGCCGATGACGGTCTGTCCGCCGGTATGAGTGGCACGGTTTATGACTACATTCTCACGGATGATGTTGTTGTCGCCGATGATGAGTTCGCTCTTTTCACCACGGAAGTCAAAGTCCTGCGGAAGCGCGCCGATGACAGCACCTTGGTGAATTTTGTTGCGTTTACCCATCCGGGTGCCGTTGAGGATGCTTGTGAAGGGGAAGATGATACATCCGTCGCCTATCTCCACATCCCCCTCGATATAGACAAAGGGAAATATTTTGCAGTTGTCGCCGATTTTGGCTCTCGGGTCGATTTCTGCTCTTGGACTGATATCGCTTGCCATAATTACTTGCTGTTTTTGAAAATACTATTTTCCACCGCCGCCGAGAGCCGAGTAGAGGCTCACCACGGCTTGCATTTTGTAGAAATCATCGGCCACTTTGGCGAGTTGCGCATTGAGCAGACTCTGCTGTGCAGCGATTACCTCGAGATAGGTGCTGCCGCTGTTCTTGAAGAGCATACGGGTGTGTTCCACATTCTTTTGCAGCGTCTCCACCTGCTTGGCCTCAAGCTTTGCCTTTTCCTCCGAAGAGTTGTAGAGCACGAGTGCATCGCTCACCTCGCTGCCAGCCTTCAGGATGGCGTTCTGCCAGGTGTTGTAGGCCTGTTCTTCCTGCGCCTTTGCCACCTTCAGGCCGGCCACCAGTTGTCCGTGCTGGAAGATGGGCTGCACGAGGTTTCCAATCACAGAGAGGAGCCACTTGCCGGGGTTCACCTCGGCGCCGCCGGCACTGTTGGTAAAGGTTGCCGATGGTGTGATGGTGATGTTCGGATAGAACCTGCTTCGTGCCGTTTCCACATTGTAGAAGCACTGTGCGAGCTGCATCTCAGCGAAGTGCACATCAGCCCTGTTGGCGAGCAGTTGAATGCCGACGCCCGCGCTGAACTCGGTGGGGAGCGACTGGTCTTCAATACGTCCGCGTGCGATGGTCTGTGCGGGCTGTCCTAAAAGAAGCGAGAGCGAGTTTTCCACCTCACGAATCTGGCGTTTCAGGTCCACGGCCTGCGCCTGCACGCTGTAGTAGTTGGCCTCAGCACTCTGCACGCTTGTGCTGCGTGCGCGTCCCAGTTCCATCTGCAGTTTCATCATCTCCCAAGTGTCCTTGGTGAGCTGCGTCATGTCGTCGACGATAGTAGCCTGCCTGTCGAGCATGAGGAGGGTGTAGTACATATTGGCCACACCGCATATTACGTTGGCCTGCACCATCACGCGATAGTCTTTCATGCCGAGCAGTGCCATCTGGGCGCTCCGTTTCTGCGAAAGGAGGTTGCCGAAGAGGTCCACGCTCCAGCTGGCCGACACAGGGAGCTGATAGGTCTTGGTGGCCTTGTTGCCGTCCCAGGAAGCGATGGTGCCCGAAGGAGCGAAGGTAAAGGAAGGCACGAAAGCCAGCCTTGCCGCCATAAGTTGCGCCTCCGTCATTTTCACGTTGAGTGCAGCGTTGAGCAGGTCGGCATTGTTGTCGAGAGCCGTTTCCACGAGCTTTTGCAGCTGCGGGTCGGTGAATACGCTCCGCCACGGCAGGTTGCCGAAGCTTGTGGTGTCTACCGCCACGAGCGTGTCTGTCAGAGAGACATTGTCACGAATGAGCCCCTTGGTGTTGACGTCAGGGCGCTCATATTTATTATAGAGGCCGCATCCCGACATCAGTATTGATGCCGAGAGCAGGCCCAAAAACATGGTTTTCTTCATCTTCATATCCGGTAAAGGTGTTATTGCTCAACAGTATAGTCACTGCGCTGATGTGCATATTGTTTCAGTTCGGCTGCAACCTCTTCGTTTCTGGTATCATCGAAGACGAGCGGTTTTATCTTCTCCTGAATTCGCTGGAAGATAGCGAAGAGCACAGGCACTATAAGCACCTGACAGAAAGTACCGATAAACATACCGCCCACAGCAGCAGCACCCAGTGTCTGGTTGCCATTCTTTCCCACGCCGCTTGCGAACATCATCGGCAGCAGACCGATTACCATGGCGAGCGAGGTCATGAGGATAGGTCTCAGACGGGCGCAAGATCCGAGGATGGCCGCCCATGTGATGGCCATACCTGTCTGTCGGCGTTCAAGTGCGAACTGCACGATAAGGATGGCGTTCTTGGCAAGCAGACCGATAAGCATGATGAGCGAGATCTGCATGTAGATATCATTGGCGTGGCCGAAGATTTTCGTGAAGAGGAAGGCGCCGGCCAGTCCGAAGGGCACGGAGAGTATCACGACGAGTGGCAGGATGTAGCTTTCGTACTGTGCACTCAAGATGAGGTAAATAAACATGAAGCACAGCAGGAAGATGAGCATGGTAGAATTGCTTGCCTCAGCCTCCTGACGGGTAAGTCCGGAGTAGTCGTAGGTATAACCTGCCGGCAAGATATTGTCGGCCACTTCCTCCACCGCCTTGATGGCCTCACCGGTAGAGTAGCCGTCGGCCACGTTACAGTTGAGGTTGATACAGGTGAAGAGGTTGAATCGGTTCACGTTGGCGGGTCCGTACACACGTTTGATGCTGCAGAACTCATTGATGGGTGCCATACCGTTGACCGTGCGCACATAGATGCTGTTGAGGCTCTCCGGTGTGGCGCGGCTTTCCACCGTACCCTGAATCATCACACGATAAAGTTTACCGTATGAGTTGAAGTTCGAGGCATAGAGTCCGCCGTAGTAACCCTGCATGGTGACGAGCACGGTGTTGGGTGAGATACCAGCCTGCTTACACTTAGCCACATCCACATCAATCATATACTGCGGATAGTTGGGGTTATAAGAGGTCATGGCCATCTGTATCTCCGGCCGTTTGTTGAGTTCGCCCAAATACTCCTGGGTAACCTCGAAGAACCGGTCGAGCGAGCCACCCGTACGGTCTTGCAGCACCAGCGAGATACCGTTACTGATAGAGAATCCCGGAATCATAGGCGGTGCGAAAGCCAAGATTTGCGCATCCTTTATAGAGGCCACCTGCTTGTAGAACATACCGAGCACCATACGTGCATCGTAGGGATTGATGAGGAATCGGTATAAGCCGTCGCCCTGCCAGAGTCCAGACAGTTTCCACCAGAATCCTTTCTGTCGCTCCGAGAAGGGTTTCAGTTTCACGATGAAGGTAGCCTGGTCGGAACCGGCAGCACCGATAAAGTTGTAACCCTGAATCTGCTCCCTCGACATCACAGCCGGGTTGGCCTCCAAGATGGAGTCGACCTTGTTGATGACCTGTTGCGTGCGCGCCACAGAGGTAGAGGGCGGCATGGAAACGGTACAGAAAATCATACCGGTGTCTTCATCGGGCACGAGACCCGTCTTGGTGGTACGCATGGCCCATACGAGCACCACCACACCTACGAGGATGGCCACTCCTGTCCACAAGGGTTTGCGCACCAACTTTGTGACGGAGTCTTTGTATTTGTCTTGTACTTTGTCGAAAGCCGTATTAAAGGAGGCGTGGAAACGGTCGATGAACGACATTTTCTTTTCCTTTCCTTCGGCATCGTGCGGTTTCAGGAACACGGCACAAAGAGCTGGCGAGAGGGTAAGGGCGTTGAGTGCAGATATAATGATTGACACCGCCATGGTGATACCGAACTCACGGTAGAACGTACCGCTCGTGCCGCCCATGAACGACACTGGGATAAACACAGCCGACATCACCAGTGTAATAGAGATGATGGCGCCAGAAATCTCGTTCATGGCATCGATAGATGCAGTGAGTGAACTCTTGTATCCCTGATCGAGTTTTGCATGCACGGCCTCCACCACCACGATGGCATCGTCGACCACGATGGCGATAGCCAAAAGCAGCGCCGACAGTGTAAGCAAGTTGATGGAGAATCCGATAATTTTGAGGAAGAAGAATGCACCGATGAGCGACACTGGCACAGCGATAAGCGGGATAAGCGTGGAGCGGAAGTCCTGCAGGAAGACATACACCACAAGGAAGACGAGCAAGAGGGTAAGCACAAGCGTGAACACCACCTCCTCAATACTGGCATAGAGGAATTCGGTTACATCGTAGTTAAACTCATAAACCATACCCGGCGGGAAGTTCTTGGATTGACGCTCCATCTCAGCCTTCACATCCTTTGCAATCTCGTTGGCATTGGAGCCTGCAGTCTGCTGCACCATGGCCATCACCGATGGCTTGTTGTTGTTCTTCATGGCCACTTTATACAGCAATCCGCCAAGTTCGATGTCGGCCACGTCCTTGAGGAGGAGCGTGTTGCCGTTCTTGTCGCTGCTAACGATGATGTTGCCGAACTCCTCAGGCGTCTTCAGGCGTCCAGTATATCGCATGGTGTACTCATACGACACATTGGCCTGTTCACCGAAAGAACCCGGAGCAGCCTCTATATTCTGTTCAGCGAGCAGTCCGCTTATGTCGCTCGGCATGAGGTTGTACTGCTTCATGACATCCGGCTTCAGCCAGATACGCATGGAGTAAGTCTTCATACCCGGCGACATGACATCGCCCACGCCCTTTATACGCTTCAGTGCCGGCACGATGTTGATGTCGTTGTAGTTGGTGAGGAACTCATCGTCATAGCGTCCGTCGGGCGATGAGATTGACACCATCACCACCTGTGACGTCTGTCGTTTGATGACCTGCACACCGGCCCTTGTTACCTCAGCAGGGAGCAGCGCTTGTGCCTGCTGCACACGGTTCTGCACATTGACGGCACACATATCGGCATTCAGTCCCTGTCTGAAATACACAGTGATGGAAGCCGAACCCGTATTGTCGCCAGTAGAGGTCATATAGTCCATGCCCTCCACACCGTTTATACTCTCCTCAAGCGGAGCGAGCACCGAGTTCATCACCGTGATGGCATCTGCACCAGTATACGAAGCGCGCACCATGATGGTAGGCGGTGCTATATCAGGGTACTGCTCAATAGGCAAGGTAGCCAGTCCGATGAATCCCAGCACGACGATAAGCACTGAGATCACGGTAGAGAGTACCGGACGTTTTATAAATGTTGTAAAAGTCATAATCTGAAATCTGCTATCAACTAACTGTTATGTGAATTTACTTCTTACCCGACAGTGCGTCTACCACGCCCTTCGCAGAGCCTTCTTTGGTGAGTTGGGTAGCATCCTCGATTTTCTTCTGATATTCCTCCGGTGTGATGGGTTTAATTTCCATGCCGTCGGAGAGTTTGGTGATACCAGCCGACACGTACTTGTCGCCGGGCTTGATGCCGGAGAGTACCACATAGTTACTGCCGTCGTTTTGCGGAGCGATGGTCACCTCGGTGTATTTCACTTTGTTGTCGCTGCACAGCACATAGACGAAGTGCTTGTTCTGTACATCGGCCACACATTCCTGCGGGATGACGAGGGCCGTGTTGTTGACGGTCTCCAGGATGATGCGTCCTGAGCCACCGCTCTTGAGCAGGCTTTCAGGATTGGGGAAGCGTGCGATGACGGTCACCGAACCAGTAGCGGCATCGATCACACCGCTCATTTTGGTCACCTCACCCTGATGCGGGTAGACGGAGCCGTCGGCCAGTTGGAGTCTCACCGGCGGGAAAGAGCTCACGGCACCACCTATGCCTCCTGCCGTCTTGGTGAGTTCGAGCATATCCTTTTCGGTCAAGGAGAAGTACACCTCCATGGAACTGATGTTCGACACGGTGGTAAGTGGTTCGGGACTGGATGCGCTCACGAGTGCGCCCACCTTAAATGGAAGCGTACCCACCACACCTTCTGCCGGACTGTTTACATAGCAGAAGCTGAGTGTTTCTTTGGCAGAAGCGAGACCCGCCTGAGCCTGTCCGAGCGCGGCCTTGGCCTGATTGACCTGTGCCGCAGCACTTTCGTATGTGTTTTTTGCCGACTGCAGTTCGAAGTCGCCCACAACGCCATTGGCGTGGAGCTGAGTAGTGTTTTCGTATGCCAGTTTGGCCGTATTCAATTGGGCTTCAGCAGTGTTGATCGCGGCCTGAGCCTGATTGACCGCCGACTGTGCCTGACGCACGGCAGCCTGATAGGTCTCATTGTCGATTACGAACAGTGGCTGTCCAGCCTTTACAAATTGTCCTTCCTGCACACAGATTTTCGTAATGAATCCCGACACTTTTGGTCTGATTTCCACGTCCTGCACACCTTTGATCGTAGCAGGATAGGTGACCTGCGACTGTGCGGTCTGGGTATCGACCGTACGTACAGGGAACTCATTGTCGCCGAAGTTCATGCCCCCGCCGCCTCCGCATGAAAGGAGCAGGGCAGAAATGGCGGCCACTGAAAGAAAATTTTTCATTTTCATAATAATTGATTTGATAATAATCTTTTATAAGAACTACAATCTATTTATTTGTTAAGCAGCCCGAAAAAAAGAGGCTTTGCCTTAAT
>CAJONT010000121.1 GCA_905235975.1 uncultured Prevotella sp. | reverse complement strand
GTGCAGGAGGTCGAGGAAGGAGACCGTCACCGGCTGGAGAGGGGGTATGGGCGAATAGGAGGCGACGGTGTAGACGCAGTGGTGGGATGGCACTTCGGTGGTGAGGTACGACACTTGGTCGCTGATGGCGGTCTTGATGTCATTGTCTATGCCCTTGCCGGAGAGCTTCACTGTGGCCTCCTTGCGCGTCCACAGGCGGATGAAGGCAACGGCGGGGTCGGGCGCATGGAGCACCGACTGCAGTTCCACCCCGTTGCACACATATTCCGCCACGGAGGGACTGTAATGCGTAAGCCCCTCCACGTCGACTCCCACAGGATGTGTGTCGACGGCACATGCCACCGCCTCGCGGCAGTGACTCAGGTTGAAATGGATGTGCGGATACTGCTGCAGGAAAGGCTTGCCGCCCGTGGCATAGCCCAACAGCGGCGCTTCGTCGATGCCGAACACCCTGTGCAGCGCCAGACGGAGCAGCAGATAGGCACCCGCACAGCGCTTCCTGCTTGCCTCGGGCCTGAAGGCAAGCACTTGTTCACGCCGCTGCGGCGACACCAGCGCGAGGGCTTGGTCGATCGGGATGCTGTCGATATCGTAGCAGAGAAACAGATGCATAGGGCATTCGGATTGTCAGGAAGGCGACAGGGCGAATCCATCGCGAAATGATGCGCAAATGTACAAAAAAACAGGGGGAAAATGATGTGTGAGGCGAAAAAGTGCCATGAAAATCACAAAATCGGTCCAATCTTACCATTTAATCGAAAAAAAGATGTAAGTTTGCATACAAAATTACAGAAGAAGCACTTATCAGGCATACACACATTCTAATCCATATCACACAACATGAAAGAGTTTATAAAAATGACATTCGCCACGGTGACGGGAATCGTGATATTCATGGCTATCATGGGTATTCTCTTCGCCATGAGCCTCGTTGGCATGGTTGCCTCCGACAGTTCCACCAAGTCTGTAGACAAGAACAGCGTAATGGTGCTCAAGTTAAACGGTTCGCTTGATGAGAGGAGTGAAAATCCCTCACCCATATCTTTGCTCTCCGGCGGCAACCTCATGGAATCGGGGATGGGACTCGACCAAGTGCTCTCTGCCATCGAAAAGGCCAAGGACAACGAAGACATCAAAGGCATCTACATCGAAGGCGGCATGTTCGCTCCCGACAGCTACGCCTCGCTACAGGCCATCCGCAACGCCCTGAGCGACTTCCGCAAGAGCGGCAAGTGGATTGTGTCATACGCCGACCAATACACCACCGCCACCTACTATCTCGCCTCGGTGGCCAACAAGGTGTATATGAACCCCGAAGGAATGCTGGATTGGCATGGTATGGCCGCACAGCCTTACTACCTGAAAGATGCGCTCGCTAAGGTGGGCGTGCAGGTACAGCTTGCCAAGGTGGGTGCCTACAAGAGTGCCCCCGAGATGTTCACTTCCGACCACATGAGCGATGCCAACCGCGAGCAGGTGACCGCCTACCTCAACGGCATCTGGGGCAATGTGGTGAAGGCTGTCAGCGAGAGCCGCAAGATAAGCGTCGACTCGCTCAACGCTTACGCCGACCGCTTCATCACGCTGTCGAAAGCCGATGAGCTCAAGAAGCTGAAGCTGATAGACGGCACGCTCTACACCGACCAGGTGAAGGGTGAGATACGCAAGATGCTCAAGATAGACGAAGACGACGAGATACATCAGCTGGGTCTTGCCGACATGGGCAATGTGAAGCGCAGCAAGAAGGAAGGCGACCAGATAGCCGTCTACTATGCCTACGGCGACATCGTGTCGGAAGCAGGAGAGAACTTATTTGGCGGCGGTTCGGTGATTGCATCGAGCACTGTGTGCCCCGACCTTGAGAAATTGGCCAAAGACGACGACGTGAAAGCCGTAGTGCTGCGCGTGAACAGCGGCGGCGGCAGTGCCTATGCCTCGGAACAGATATGGCATCAGATAGAGATGCTCAAGCAGAAGAAGCCCGTGGTGGTGTCGATGGGCGGCATGGCAGCCTCCGGCGGCTATTACATCAGCTGCGGCAGTCAGTGGATTGTGGCTGAGCCCACCACACTCACCGGCAGCATCGGCATCTTCGGCATGTTCCCCGACTACAGCGGTCTGCTGAAAGACAAGCTCGGTGTGAAATTCGACGAAGTGAAGACCAACCGCAACAGCGGTTTCGGCACGAGGGCACGTCCCTTCAACGAAGAAGAGATGTCTTACCTTAACACCTACATACAGCGAGGCTACGACCTCTTCCGCAAGCGCGTGGCCGACGGCCGCAAGATGTCGATCGACCAGGTGGAGAAGATTGCACAGGGTCATGTGTGGTTAGGACAGGATGCCCTCGGCATCAAGCTCGTCGACGAGCTGGGCGGTCTGGAGAAGGCCGTCGCCAAAGCCGCCAAGTTGGCCAAGTTGGACAAATACCATACGGAGAGCTATCCCGGACAACCCGACATCTTTGACCAGCTGTTGGCCAGTGCCTCGGGCGCCAATGGCAACTACCTTGACGAGCAGCTCCGTCTGACACTGGGCGAATACTACGGCACCCTCATGCTGCTGCGTTCCATGCCCTATCAGGAGTGCATTCAGGCCCGTCTGCCCTACGTTCCCAACATCCATTAGTACCCATCTGTCGCAAGATGGCATCAGGAGTGAAGACCTACCCCGCCCTTTTACCGCTAAGCTGGTTGTACAGCATGGCGATAAAAGGGCGTAACCTTTTGTTCGACGCAGGCGTGCTGCCGGAAGAGACATTCCCCCTGCCCGTCATCACGGTGGGCAATCTGGCCGTGGGCGGCACGGGCAAGACGCCGCACGTGGAGCACCTCATCCGCCTGCTGCAAGACCGCCATGCCGTGGCCGTGCTGAGTCGCGGCTACCGCCGCCGCACAAAGGGATTCGTACTGGCCTCCCCCCACTCCACCGCCGCCGACATCGGCGACGAGCCGCTGCAGATGCACCGCAAGTTTCCGGCGGTCACCGTGGCCGTCGATGCCGACCGCCGCCACGGCATACGCCAACTCTTGGAACAGGAGACGCCGCCCAGCGTGATACTGCTCGACGATGCCTACCAGCACCGCTATGTGAAAGCTGGGCTCCGCATCCTGCTCACCGACTACCGCCGCCGCTTCAGCCGCGACCTCATGCTGCCCGCCGGCCGTCTGCGCGAGCCGCGCTCAGGCAAGCGAAGGGCAGACATCGTGGTGGTGACGAAATGCCCCTCCACCCTCTCTGAGGACGAGCGGCAGGCCATCGCCCGCGAACTGGCCCTCGACAACCGCCAGGCCCTCTTCTTCTCCCGCATCGAGTATGCTCCGATAGAGCCCCTCGGCGGCGGTGCCCCCATCCCACTCGACACCTTGGGGAACCACCACCTGCTGCTGCTTACCGGCATTGCCAATCCCGCCCCCATGGAGGAGGCCCTCGGCGCCTGTGCCCGCGAGGTGACCACGATGCGGTTTGCCGACCACCACAACTACACCCCTGCCGAGATGGAGCGGGTGGCAGAAGCCTTCGACCGCCTGCCGGAGCCGCGCCTGTTGGTGACCACGGAGAAAGACGCCGCCCGGTTGGCCGACACCGGTCTGCTGCCCAAGCGGTTGGGGGCACACACCTGCACACTGCCCATCCACATCCGCTTCCTGTTTGGGCAAGAAGGCACCTTCGACCAAAAAATCATCGATTTTGTACAAGAAGGCTCCCCCACTCCCACAGCGGAGCGCCGCTAATATTCAGTACATTTGACATATACATTATGGAAATAGCTCAACTTGGCGAATTCGGCCTGATAGACCGCCTCACCAAAGACCTGCCCCGAAAAAACGCATCGACGGTGAAAACCGCCGGCGACGACTGCGCCGTGATGCATTACCCCGACCGCGAAGTGCTCGTCACCACCGACATGCTGATGGAAGGCATCCACTTCGACCTTACCTACTACGACATGAAACACCTTGGCTACAAATCGGCCATGGTGAACATCAGCGACATCTTCGCCATGAACGGCACACCGCGGCAGATGCTCGTGAGCATCGCCCTGAGCAAGCGCTTCAAGGTGGAAGACCTCGACGACTTCTACGCTGGCCTGCGCATGGCATGCAACAAATGGGGCGTCGACATCGTGGGCGGCGACACTACCACCTCGCTCACCGGCCTGGCCATCAGCATCACCTGCATCGGTGAGGCAGAAAAAGACGACATCGTGTACCGCAACGGTGCCAAAGACACCGACTTGGTGTGCGTGAGCGGCGACCTCGGTGCCGCCTACATGGGACTGCAGCTGCTGGAGCGCGAGAAGTCGGTCTACTACCAGCAGGTGGCAGAGGCACGGCGCAAGGGCCACGGCGACCAACTGGACAAGATGGTGCAGTTTGAACCCGACTTTGCCGGCAAGGAGTACCTGCTGCAGCGGCAGATGCAGGCCGAGGCACGCGGCGACATCATCGCCCTGCTGCGTGCGCAAGGCATCCGTCCCACCGCCATGATGGACATCAGCGACGGTCTGAGTTCCGAACTGCTGCACATCTGCACACAGAGCGGCGTGGGCTGCCGTATCTACGAGAAGCAGATACCGATAGACTACCAGACGGCGGTGCTGGCCGAGGAGATGAACCTGAACGTCACCACCTGCGCTCTGAACGGCGGTGAAGACTACGAACTGCTCTTCACCGTACGCATAGGCGACTACGAGAAGGTGAAGGACTTGGAGGGCATCCGCGTGATAGGCCACATCACCAAGCCCGAACTCGGCTGCTACCTCATCACCCGCGGCGACACAGAACTTGAAATCAAGGCGCAAGGCTGGAACCCGCTGAAGGAGAAATAATAGCGGCATCCGCATTTTAGGCAATCCTTTTGAAAAGAGCATGCTACGTACAGATAAAAACACATTATCTTTTAACCCAAATATAAAAATGAACAAAAAACGCATTTGGATGCTTGCCGCCATCCTTACAATTCTTTGCGGCACAATGACTGTTATGACAGCCTGTAGAGATGCAAATGCTCAGGACGAAGACCCTGTGCAGCAGGTAGTATCCACCGAACTGATTCGCACCAGCCAGAGTTGGGACGGTGAGGAGCTGCCCGACTACTTCGAGGGACGGCCCGAATTGGTGGCCATGAAGTACGTGTTCCCCGTAGGCCAGAAACTGGGCTGGCACCACCATCCCGTGATGAACTACGGCATTCTGGTGCAGGGTGAACTGACCATCATCGGACAGGACGGCAAAGAAAAGGTGGTACACGAGGGCGAGGCAGTCGTCGAAATGGTGGGCACCATTCATCACGGCGAGAACCGCGGACTGAAGCCTGTCATCCTCTACATGTTCTACCTCTCGCAGGAAGGTCTGCCCTTAGCCGTGCAGCACCCCGAGATACCTTTGGAGTAGGCTGCGTCGTTTAGAGACGATTCATGTGGACGGGGTTTTGATTTCATCTGGAATCAAGACCCCGTCCCTTTTATTCTGCCGGCCACATTGCAACCGAGTTGCAAAAAATGTGAATTACCTTTGCAGTTGACAATTTGACATGTCGCAGGATGGTTTACTTTTGACTTGTTTCGTTTCTGTGAGGATGAGAC